>JAESSK010000200.1 GCA_016764155.1 Rhizobiaceae bacterium | reverse complement strand
GCCAAGCGTACGCCCGGAGCATGAGGCCAGATAGCAAACCCCGTGCACATCGACGAGCACGTAGTCTTCACCAATTTCGTCAATCGTGCCTTTTAATTTGCCAATCAATTTTTCTCTCCGGTTAGTATCGCTTGCAGTTTCGCCACCAGATTATCCTTCGCATCCGTCAATCCTTTATAGGCAAGTTGGTCGCGGTCAAGCAATTCCAGTTGGGAAAGTATCCCACGACAAAGTTCACCACTTGCAGGATGCGCACGCAATACGGCCAAGGGATCGATGTGGATGCGGATGGTAAAAAGAATATCACCTGATAGGGGGAGCCTGCGAAGGGTTTGATGCTCCACGCGCAAAAAGATCGAATCCTCACGCGTATCCTTATTGAGCGAAGGAAGACTGACTTCCTTTTTGCCCCCGTGATNAAGTTCGGGATTAGCATAGGCCGACCAGTTCAGCCGCCGAACGGGCTGGTCAACCAGCAGATTATCAAAAATCCGNTTGATCATANNNGCGTTGCGCGNGCCNGNTTCAAATCCNGGNACANCCTTNTGAACNTCNTGCAGNACNAGCGAAAATTTCTCCATCAAATCCCANGAGGAGGGAAANGAAACNGAGCCCGCAGCAATNCGCCANCCATCNTCCTGCTGGCGCATCAACACTAAATCTTCCTGCACAAGNTTNGCAGCNATCATCAANGGNGGCGTNGAGGCATCNTTNANATCNACAANACGNTCACCAAAAACCATCGCCCCGTCACGCAATTGATAAATCTCNGGGTAATTTTTCAGCAGATAGGAAACCAGAATATCCAAGGTTTCCTGCTGGGCTTNCCCTGTCCCATCTTCCGCCGCAAACACATGTTCAGGAAACTCNGAAATCAACCGGTCCTTTTCGGNCAGATAAGTTTCCAACCCATCATCCACCTCAATCCAATCCGCCATATCAAGCGGCTGTAAACCAATCTTGAACTGCGGNGATCCGCCATCATAAGGAGTATGTTTCGGAGTGGCCGACATCCTCAGAACGTCGCCGCAATTTTCAAATTACGCTGCGACCGGTGGTGCGCATGGCAAATCGCAATCGCCANNGCATCGGCCGCATCATCGCTNTCATAGGTNGATTTNGGCAGCANCATATCGACCATCATNTTGATNTGTTTCTTNTCNCCATGCCCNACNCCAATCACNGATTTNTTCACCGTATTGGGTGCATATTCGCCAACCAAAAGCCCCGCACGCGCAGGCACCAAAAGTGCAATTCCTCTCGCCTGCCCAAGTTTCAAAGTCGCAACCGGATTGACGTTAACAAAGGTCTCTTCCACCGCCGCCTCGTGCGGCATGTGCGTGTGGATCACCGCCTCAAGCCCGTCATGCAACTGACAAAGCCTAAAGGCCAGCTCCGCTTTGCCATCAGAGCGCAAAGTACCAGCGCCAATAAAAGTCAGCTTGTTACCGCAAGATTCAATAACCCCCCAGCCCATACGCTGAAGCCCCGGATCAATGCCAATAATACGAATCGTTTCATTCATAATTTACCCTACCCTTCCCAAGCTATCATTTCCATGATTAAGTGAACAAAACAGAAACATTCACATGCGCGATACATTATTTTTAGAAATATTTGTGGCTTTGTCGATTTGGCCGACCCTCGAACGTCACTAGAGTACAAGCCATCAAGGTTTGCTAAAAACAATTAATTTGGAGAAGTAATATGCAATATCTCGCCCTAATTTATTCTGCAGCTGGCGCAAGTCCACAACACGGCACACCGGAATTCGGNGCTTATATGGGCGCCTATCAAGCNGTCACCGAAAAATTCAAGGCCGATGGCGTATTCGTCGCCGGAGACGCGTTACAGGGAACTGAAACAGCCACAACGCTTCGCAAGCGCGACGGCAATCTTGGTATGACCGACGGCCCCTTTGCTGAAACCAAGGAACAACTCGGCGGCTACTACCTGTTTGAATGCGCCAATCTNGATGAAGCGCTAAAATATGCTGCAATGATTCCNACCGTGGAGCATGGCAGCATCGAAGTTCGTCCACTGATGGTTTTTGAATAAACAAGCTAAATGACTTCGCCCCCGATCCATACCAAGCAGGCAATCGAACGCATTGTGCGCGANGATTGGGGGCGCATTCTCGCANTGCTGGTAAAGCAGTTNCGCGATNTCCAGCTGGCCGAAGATAGTTTGCAGGACGCGGTGGAAGCNGCNNTGCAATATTGGCCGGAACGCGGCATTCCCAAAGTACCNATCGCATGGCTTTTACAAACCGCGCGCAGAAAAGCCATCGACCGTATCCGCCGCCTCAAGAATTTTGAACGAAAACAGCCCGAATACGCCTTGTTAATGGAGCANGANGAAACGGCNGACATGATCGACGAAGCAATCCCNGACGAACGCCTGCGCATGATATTCACATGCTGCCANCCGGCACTGGANGAAAAAAGCCGCGTCGCGCTCACACTCCGCACTTTGGGTGGCCTGACAACCGACGAGATTGCNGCNTCTTTCCTCGACAANGAAAAAGCCATGGCCCAGCGNTTGGTACGCGCCAAACGCAAAATCAAAGACGCAGGCATTGCCTACGAAATTCCNGAACCAGAATTNTGGGATGACCGGCTAAGTTCGGTTCTTTCCGTGCTCTANCTNATTTTCAACGAAGGCTATTCCGCCAGCTCCGGCGAGAGCCTCATCCGCTTCGATCTATGCGAAGAAGCCATCCGCCTCACCCGTGCAATCAGTGGCTTGTTGCCTGACGAGCCGGAAATCATGGGCCTGCTCGCCCTNATGCTATTGCACCATTCCCGCAGCCAAACCCGATTTGANAATGGCGANTTCATCCCGCTCGAAAAACAGAAGCGCACGGAGTGGTCAAAGGACCTGATTACGGAAGGAACATCACTGGTCAAACAGGCACTAACAACGAACATAGTCGGCCCTTACCAAATTCAAGCAGCCATCAGNGCGGTTCATTCCGAAGCCAAAANCCACACTGAGACCGACTGGCANCAAATCGTCNTGCTATATGAAGAACTNTTCCGNNTNCANCCNTCNCCNATCATNCGGCTCAATCAGGCNATGGCGATTTCNAACGCTGATTCCGTTCCGAACGCCCTGCAATGGATCACCCTGCACAACCTTTCTNACACGTTGCAAGCCTACCAGCCCTATCACGCNACAATGGCCGATTTGCACAACCGTAACGACAACCGAAANGCNGCAATCANCGCCTATGAACGCGCCATNGAANTNTCAGAAAACCAACCCGAAAAANCATTTTTAAAAACCCGCCTAAACAAATTGCTGCATTGAATCCATTATCCGTCTAAGACGGAATCATGGAAACCGTTATCACCCAATTAGAAAATCCGACCTTCCAGATTTTGCTGGTAACAATCTTTGTCGCAGGCATCGTTCGNGGCTTTGCAGGCTTCGGCACAGGCATGATTGTCGGGCCAATCGGCTCTGCACTTTTCACGCCGAAACTGGCCTTGGTCATCCTGCTGGTAATTGACACATTCCCCACCATACCGCTGGTCATTCCAGCGCTCAAAAAAGTTGTTTGGCGCGAAGTGTTACCCATGGCATTCGGCGTGATGTTAATTATGCCAACGGGCATAATGTTTTTAAAATATGGCGACGCCATCACCCTNCGNTGGTTCTTTTCNCTGGTGATTTTTACAGCCGTCACAATCCTGTGGTCNGGCTGGCAATATAACGGCCCCCGCACCTATAGAGTTTCCGCGCTGGTAGGTGGCATGAGTGGCTTTTTAGGCGGCGTATCCGGCCTTTCCGGCCCACCACCCATCATCTACTGGATGGCAGCCAGAACCGGCGCAGGCCTCGTCCGCGCCAATCTAATCATCCTGTTTTCATTTTCAGAACTCGTCAGCATCGTCGGATATTATCTGGCCTCGATCATCACATGGGAAGGCGTCCTAAAAGGCCTCATCGCNTCNCCGATCTATTTCACCGGCCTGATGATCGGNGCAAAANTATTCGGCAAAGCAAGCGAAACAGCTTATCGCCGGGTAGCCTTNACNCTTATTTTAATGGCAGCCATTATTTCGATGCCNTTGTTNGATTGAGTATTTGCTAGNATGTTCTGAAAGACAGCNATGGNTGAATTCNNGNCANAAAANNCGNNTTCCNAANNNGANNGACANGCANGAATACCTAACCCTAGAGANTTCCTTCACGCCACCTACACGGTGTTAAATTGGCAGAGCGTTTAATGGCGGCNANGNGGACNAAACCANCGCTCNANAACGGNNCAANTCAAGTATATACNAAATATTNTTGATAATACCCTAGAGATAANNCGGAGAAACACCTACAGTTATTACTTGTAGATATCCGAGTTCGAACCAGTTCAACTAGGAGAGATGTCTTGGAAATTGAATTACTTCTCTTGCTATTTTTAGGCATTGTTGTTCTTGCGTTTGCTAGTAAGCGCAACCGCCGGAAGAAAAATCGCCGAATCCATACGAGGTCTCATCGTAAGGATGCTAGGGTAGGGCTTCAGCCATTTGATGCAAAAAGCTCAAAGCCACAAACAAGAAAACCTGTTCTGAAAGGTCGGGTCCACGTAGTCGATGGCGATACTTTGGTCATACAGAAGACCCAGATACGCTTGTTCGGTGTTGATGCGCCAGAGATAAACCACCCTTACGGGAAAAAAGCCAAATGGGCTTTAGTTTCCTTGTGCAAAGGGCAAATAGTACAAGCAGAAACTACTGATCAAGATGATCACGGTCGAACTGTGGCACGATGTTATCTGCAAGATGGACGGGACCTCTCAGCTGAAATGGTTAAACTCGGCTTGGCTATCGATTGGCCAAAATTCTCAGGTGGAAAATATCGGGCATTGGAATTGCCTGACGTACGTAAAAAACTATGGCTGGCTGATGCTCGCCAAAAAGGACGTATGCATGTTTGGAAAAAATTCGAATCCAATCAAAATTCTCGCACTTCAAAAACTGAATTTTGAGCTTCGAACGATATGATGGCACGATATCTTACTGCAAAATTCAATGTTCAATACGGGCTCAAAGCCAACATTCGCCAGTCGCAAAACGAAGTTTTTGCAACGGTTTTGCTGCCCTATGAATTCAATTATTTGGCTGCCGTAAAACTTTGTTGATACAAAAATTACAAGCCGAAAGGCACTGTCGCGTCTGTGCATCTAGTGAGTGAAGCATATTTGAGAGAACAATTTAGGTGAATTATGAGCGAAGATTTTGATGAGAGACTTAATAGAACGTCCATGAAATTCATAATGCACATCGTCGGATGGATTATAATTGCAGCCGTGGCGTATCCGATGGGTGTCTACTGGGCGGCAAATGGGATTGGTAACGCCATCTGGGCGATTTTCTATCTGGGTTTGGCCATTTTGTTGTTCCTAGCGATACCGGCAACCCTTATAGTAGTTTATCAATATTTTGCGAAAAAGGGCACGGAAAGCTATCGTTCTATAGCCCTTCATTTGTGGTTGGCTTTTTTGGGGCTGTATATGAGTGGTGTCATTTTAGGCTATGCAGGTGTTCGATGGTATCAATAAACCAGTGTCGTGTGCCGACCATTTCGAACTATGCTGCACTCAGCCGAAATCGACCCGCAGTACTTTGGAATATGCTTACGTGACAGGGTGTTGTTCGGTAACTTTTCCCGCATTGTCGATATAAACGAACTGGTGCAAAAAAGACCCTTTTTACAACGACGTCCAAGCATCACTGGAAACAATCATCTATTGGGTCGCAAAAATTTTATTACAAAATTCGATTTCTGCTATGAGGGTATTTGAACCACAGAGCAACTCAACACCACTCCCTAGCTAGAAAGCTTGGCCATCACTTCGTCATCAATTTCGAAGTTCGAATAAACGCTCTGCACGTCATCGTCGTCTTCAAGGAAATCGATCAGCTTCATCAAAGTGCCTGCTTTGTCTTCACCTACCGGGATAGAGTTTTGTGGTTTCCAGATGGTTTTTACACCTTCGGCTTCGCCCAATGTTGCTTCCAGTGCCTTGGCCACATCGCCAATATCCTCAAAACCGCAAATGATCACGTGACCGTCTTCGTCGGATGTTACATCGTCGGCACCCGCTTCAATGGCGGCTTCCATCATGGTGTCTTCATCGCCTGCATCGACTTTGTAGGTGATTTCACCAGCACGGTCGAACATGAAAGAAACCGAGCCGGTTTCACCCAATTGACCACCATTCTTGGTAAAGATCGTGCGCACATTGGCAGCAGAGCGGTTGCGGTTATCGGTTAGAACTTCAACGATCACAGCAACTCCGCCGGGGCCGTAGCCTTCATAACGGATTTCTTCGTAATCATCGCCCTCGCCAACGGCACCCTTGCTGATGGCACGCTGGATATTATCCTT
>JAESSK010000199.1 GCA_016764155.1 Rhizobiaceae bacterium | reverse complement strand
ACTCCATAAATTTTTCAGTGAATGCCATGGCCGACTCTTGTGTTACTCCGGCAAGGGTAAAATTTGATCGTGGCCTTATTGTTAAAACCCGCGGTCGCGACCCAAAACAAGAAAGCAGAAGCGATGCCAGACCGGGCGACCTAACGGGCGGAAAGCCTATAGTCGTATTGATCAATGGCGGCTCCGCCAGTGCATCGGAAATTGTTGCCGGTGCTCTTCAGGATCATAAGCGTGCGACCATTGTCGGCACAACATCCTTCGGCAAAGGCTCCGTTCAAACCATCATTCCTCTGGGTTCAAATGGTGCGTTGCGATTGACAACAGCGCTTTATTACACCCCGTCCGATACCTCCATTCAGGGTATTGGCATCAAGCCGGATATCAAGATCGAACAACCATTGCCGGATGAACTCAAGGGCAAAATTGAAGCAAGAGGCGAATCCAATCTTCGCGGCCATATTATCGGCAAGGAAGAAAACGAAAAGGGGTCAGGGTCCATTGCTTATGTGCCACCAGATCCAAAGGATGACCTCCAGCTAATATACGCCAAGGATTTGTTGCACGGTGTGGAAAAACACGCGGCCTTCCCGCCTGATCCTAGTGCTGCTGTGCCAAACTAGATTTAGTAATAAAACAATCCCAAAAGGGAGAGGGCAACCTCTCCCTTTTGATTCCAATTAGAGTTTCAAGAGAAATACGGGCGCGATACAGATGAACCAGAAAGGCAAACCACATGCCTGCATTTGACGATCTGGACGCACCACTGGGTCAAAAACCGGAGAAAAAATCAAACCTCCGGCCAGTTTTCGTTTTAGTTGCTTTTCTAGCCATCGCCGCGACTACCGGCGCGGGGTATTTTTTAACAAACGACAATCCGCAAATCGCAAAACCAGTTACCGCTGAAAATCAAAACACCTCGACCGCCAAAGTCGAGGCTTCCGCCACCCTATCCACGGACAATGGCGAAGGCGCCGAAACCGGCCCTGGCGAGCTGACAGAAATAGAACCTGAGGGCGAACTCACCGAACGCGTTGTCTCACCAACAAAACGACCTTCCAATCAGGAACTGGCACAAATTCGCCAAAAACTACCGCTCGCCCATATTCCAGACAAACAATTGAGTGAACAGGGAGCCACCGGCATAATTCCCAAGCGCTCCCCTGATGGCCTGCGTGCCATGGATGTCTATTCCCGTCCACCTTTGACCGAAGGAAATTTTGGTGTCGCACGGGTGGTATTGATTGTCGGAGGCATGGGCATCAGCCAGTCGGGAACCCAACAGGCAATCAAAACTCTACCTGGCGAGGTAACCTTCGCCTTTGCCCCTTATGGCAACAGTTTAAGCCGCTGGATGCAGGCTGCACGGAAATCGGGCCATGAATTGTTGTTGCAAATTCCCATGGAACCCTTTGGCTACCCGCAAAACAGCCCCGGCATCCACACGCTGCGAACCGATGTGTCTACTGAGGAGAATTTCGCCAGCCTCCATTGGGGCATGAGCCGGCTCACCAATTATGTCGGTGTGATGAACTATCTGGGCGGCAAGCTAATGGGCGACAATAAATCCCTGCGTCCGATATTTGACGAGATCGCCGAACGCGGCCTGCTTTTTGTTGAGGATGGCTCGATCAATAATTCGCTCGGAGAAGAAACCGCCAAACAATCCCTCCTGCCCTATGCCAAGGCTCATATACTGATCGACCGGATTAATTCCCGCGCAGAAATTGCCAAGCAGCTCAACCTGCTCGCCACAGAGGCAAAACGCACGGGGCTGGCGATCGGTATTGCCAATGCTTTTCCAGAATCAATCAAAATGATTGCGCAATTTGCCAGCAAGGCCAAAGAATTGAAGCTGGAAATTACTCCGGTTTCGGCAATCGTATCAGACCCAAGTGAGAAGTAAGCGTTATGGCCCAATTACCCTACCGCCCCTGTGTCGGCATCGTCGTTTTAAACCGCGATTGTAAAGTTTGGATGGGCCATCGTATTCCAACTTTTCGTGACGCTGAATCAAATGAGGAAAGCGACAAACGCTGGCAACTCCCCCAAGGCGGCATAGATAAGGGTGAAGAACCTTTTGCCGCAGCAAAGCGCGAATTATGGGAAGAAACCGGCATTACCTCAGCAACCCTGCTGGCCGAAGCGCCAGACTGGCTCAAATACGATTTGCCCGATGATGTAATCGGCAAAGCATTAAAGGGAAAATGGCGTGGTCAAAAACAACGCTGGTTTGCTTTCTTGTTTGAAGGAGAAGAGACCGAGATAAACATCTCCAACCCGCCCGATGGCGCTCCGGTGGAATTTAATGACTGGCGCTGGGGCGACCTTGCGGATATTCCGGATTTAATCGTGCCGTTCAAACGAAAAACCTACGAACAAGTGGTCGAAGCATTCAAGCACTTGGTTTAGACCTAACCAAGAACCTTGATCGCAACATTTTTTGCCAATCGCGGTAATAGCTTCTGCATCACCGGCAAAGACAATGCGATGCACCCTTCCGTCGCCTTACCTTCCAAAGATGCCAGATGGAAAAATATCGCACTGCCGCGATATCTGGCGCGTGGAAAAATATTATAATCCATCACCAGACAAATATCATAAAGATGATCCGCCCGGCTCATAGCTTCGTGCGAGGCTTTGAAAGGCCGTTCGATCAACCCATTGTAGTTTGGATGCTCGGACGCGTCGCACCAGCCGTCTGATGGCCTAATGGCCCGCATCGAGAGCCAAGTGCTTGGTGAATGAACACGATCTTTTCGATAAAACCCGTAAAGCAGTGGAAAGTGACCAATCGGTGTTTTCCCATCCCCCTCCATTTTGTTCACGCCAATACCGCCCCGCCCCAACACGCAATCAAAGCTCTGATTTCCTGCAATCAGAATGCCCTGATGCCGGAAGCGACCGGGTTTTCTCCTAACAATCAGAGTTGAAATATTTTGCACAGATATGCCCTCTTTTGTCCCAAAATGACCCATTAGTCTTCACAAAATGCAATGTTTCTTCACAACTACGTGTTAATAGCATCCACGCCCTTAAAACCCGCGCCGACAATTCCTATTCAGAATAAATCAATGGACCAATGATAAAACATAATTCATATTGCGTAAAAAGGTATAACGGCATGACAGCGAGACATATTCTGCTGGTAGATGATGATGAAGATCTACGTGAAGCACTAACCGAGCAGTTGAAACTCTATGAAGAGTTCACTGTATCGGTAGAAGCAAGTGCCACCAGTGGCATTCAGGCCGCCCGTGCTAGCCATATAGACTTGCTGATCATGGATGTAGGCCTGCCTGACATGGATGGCCGTGAGGCCGTTAAAATCCTGCGCAAAAGCGGGTTTAAAGCACCAATCATCATGTTGACCGGCCATGACACCGATTCAGACACAATTCTGGGCCTTGAAGCCGGTGCTAATGACTATGTCACCAAGCCGTTTCGCTTCGCTGTGTTGCTGGCACGCATCAGAGCCCAGTTACGCACCCACGAACAAAGCGAAGACGCTGTCTTTTCTGTTGGCCAATATTCTTTCCGTCCGGCTCAAAAAATTCTGCTGGAAGAAAACGGCAACAAGGTTCGCCTGACTGAAAAAGAAACCGCGATTATGAAATATCTATATCGCGCCGAACAAAACGTCATCGGTCGCGATGAATTGCTGGAACAGGTATGGGGCTATAATTCCGGCGTCACCACCCACACGCTTGAAACCCATATTTACCGCTTGCGCCAAAAGATCGAGCGTGATCCCTCAAATTCTTCTCTCGTTGTCACCGAAGGTGGCGGCTATAAACTGGTTCCCTAATGGCAATTAGCGACGACATCGCCCTGCTTTCCAAAGTGAAATTACTGCAGGGTTTTGACACAGAGCAATNGCGGCTATTGGCCTTTGGTGCGCCAAAACGCTCCCTGCTGGCTGGTGAGGAACTGTATCAGCAAGGCACCATTACCGATGGCGGGTTTGTCATCATATCAGGCCAAATTGATCTGGTAGCCGTCATCGGCGAAGAACAAACAATTCTCGAGAAATATGGCCCGGGCAGCCTGATCGGCGAAATGGCACTGATCACTAAAACCACTCGCGCAACGAGCGCTTTTGCCCACTCGGACACTCAACTGATCCGCCTGTCGCGAACAATTTTTCTAAGAGTTTTGGAAGAGTTTCCCGATCTCGCAATCCTACTCCACGAGCGCATCTCGGATTCCGTTGAAGATATCGTCGAAAAAATTGACCAAGTGCGCAAGAAACTCGAGCATGAAGAGCTTTAGCTCACTGGCTAAAGCTTAAAGCGCGCAATTACCGGCACGTGGTCCGAGGGTTTTACCCAGTCCCGTGCTTCGCGGATCACCTCAATCTTCTGTAGCGATTTGGCGATACCGGGCGCTGACCAGATGTGATCCAGACGACGACCACGATCATTGACCTTCCAGTCCCGCGAACGATAGCTCCACCAGGTAAATAGTTTTTCATCAGCCGGAACATGCTGGCGGATAAGGTCGCGCCAATCGCCACCGTCTAAAATTTCCGTCAGGGTTTCCGTCTCAATCGGTGTGTGACTGACCACTTTTAATAATTGCTTGTGCGACCACACATCATTTTCCAAAGGCGCAATGTTCAAATCTCCCACCAGCACGGAATTTTTGCCGGATGTAACAGATTTAAGTTGCCGCATCTCATCGAGAAATTTGAGCTTATGATCAAATTTCGGATTGGTTTTCGGGTCGGCCTCATCCCCGCCTGCAGGCACATAAAAATTATGTAGGTCTATTTTCTCATCGCCAAAATTATGGGTCGTGCAGATATGGCGCGAATCCCCCATCTCGCAATAATCCTTGCTGTGGGATTCCAAAATGGGATGCTTGGAAACGGTCGCTACCCCATGATAGCCCTTCTGCCCATGAACAGCCACGTGCTCATAGCCCATTTTTTGAAACGCTTTGGTCGGAAACTGGTCATTCTGGCATTTGATTTCCTGCAAACAAAGCACATCAACTTTATGGGTATTGAGAAAATCTTCGATCAACCCAATACGCAAACGCACCGAATTGATATTCCATGTAGCCAGAGAAAACGACATTATGCACCTTGTGATAAATGGGAACCAGCGATCACCTTGTATCAAGGAATGACTGGCTGCAAGTCACAGGTGGTTTAGCGATTGATATGAAAGGACTTGTCGACAGAAAACCGGCATCGGGCCAGCATTAACGGGCCAAGCCGAACGGTTTTAGGATTACCTATTCTGACCAACGGAGCTTCTGCTCAAAATTGCGTCCTTATCAACGATGAAATACTTTTTCGGAATTTCCATTCCTTTTTCCACATTAAAGACCATCACGGATGTTTCCTTGCCCTGCGCATCTTTAATAGTCCACTGGCGAAGATCGAAACTTGCCGGGTCAAACAACAATGTGATTTCAGATTTCCCGAAAGCTTTCTTATTGCTCATCACAATAGTGGTAATATCATCTTCAGTTTTTACGCTTGTGATGGAACTATCATTCAAATCTAGTTTGTCATCCAAAAGCAGCTTGAGCGGCGTTTTTGACAGGGGGTAGAAATTCCAGGTTTTCAGTTTCTTGTTATTAACCGCAACCGTACGACCATTAGAAATAATCCTTATCGGCGATGGTTCCTCATAGTTGAAGCGTATCTTGCCTGGGCGCTGAATGTAAAACGTACCGCCGGATTGCTCACCATTAGGGCCAAACTGTACAAATTCACCCATCATCGTGGGAACGGCTGTAAATTGCTTGGAAATAGCCTCAAGGGTTTCTGCTTCCGTTGCCGCCTGCGCCGACACAATCACATTTCCAGCCAGTGAAAACCCTATTGCCAATAAAAAAGCCCCGACGGAGGGACCAATTTTGCTGTTGAAAATTCTAGTTTGCATTGCTGCTTTCCCGTGCTGTTAAACGAAAAATGGATATGGCTACTGATAATGACAATTCAATGGCGTAATAATGGCAAATCAACAATACGCCACGCTTACCAGATCTCATATGGTCTCATTTTCGTCAGGTACAAGTATTTCGCGTTTTCCCGCATGATTGGCTGAACTTATCAGCCCTTCCTGCTCCATCCGCTCAATCAGAGAAGCCGCTCGGTTATAGCCAATCGACAAGCGTCGCTGGATATAACTGGTCGAAGCTTTGCGGTCACGCAACACAATTGCCACCGCCTGATCATAGATATCATTGGATTCAGATAGACCACCTGCTGCATCGCCGCCGCCACCCGTATCAGAACCTTCATCTGAGTCCACAGTAACCGCTTCAAGGTATTGCGGCACGCCTTGGGATTTAAGGTGATTAACAATTGCTTCCACCTCATCATCGGCTACAAACGGACCATGCACGCGCTGAATACGGCCACCACCGGCCATATAAAGCATATCGCCCATGCCAAGTAATTGCTCCGCGCCCTGCTCNCCCAAAATAGTACGACTNTCGATTTTNGAGGTAACCTGAAACGAGACACGGGTCGGGAAGTTGGCTTTAATCGTGCCGGTAATCACATCAACCGAAGGACGCTGTGTTGCCATCACCACGTGAATACCGGCAGCACGCGCCATTTGCGCCAAGCGCTGTACCGTACCTTCAATATCTTTACCTGCAACCATCATCAAATCGGCCATTTCGTCGATAACGACAACGATATATGGCAGCGGCTCTAAATCGAGTTGTTCGGTCTCATAAATNGCNTCACCNGTATCACGGTCGTAACCGGTTTGGATGGTGCGGCTCNTGCTNTCGCCCTTGTTACGANCCTGTTCCAGCCTCGTATTGTAGCCGTCAATGTTACGAACNTTGAGCTTGGACATTTTCTTATA
>JAESSK010000198.1 GCA_016764155.1 Rhizobiaceae bacterium | reverse complement strand
CCTGATTCGATAGCTTTCCATTTACCTGAAGCAGCTTAAGCAACTTGATGTCGAAGGTGTCTAAATTCTCCATTTCGTGCATATCTCCTCAATTTTTGCATGAATTGTGCATTATTCTATCAAAACCCGCGCAAAATGCAACAACTTCGCATGGGATCTGACATATACTTATCGACAGACATTACCATATTATCAAGGAGTTATCCCATGGGCCCTTTCCCACATGATGCATTGCCAGCAGAAATTAACGAACAAAACCCGGCCGGAACCGATGGGTTTGAATTTGTTGAATTTTCCCACGAAGAGCCGGAGGTACTGGCTGAACTGTTTAAAAAAATGGGATTTTCTGCCGTCGCCAAACATAAAACCAAGGCCATTTGGGTCTATCGTCAGGGCGACATTAATTACATCATAAACGGGGAAGCTGGATCATTCGGCTCTAAATTCGTGGATAAACATGGCCCCTGCGCACCCTCCATGGGGTGGCGCGTGGTGGATGCACAACACGCATTCGACCATGCGGTTAAACTTGGCGCCACGCCCTATGAAGGGGACGATAAAACGTTGGACGCCTTAGCAATTGAGGGCATTGGCGGTTCGCTGTTATATTTCATCGATCAATATGGCGATAAGGGTTCAGCCTATGAGGCTGAATTTGATTGGCTCGGCGAAAGCGATCCCAAACCAGAGGGCATTGGCTTTTATTATCTGGATCACCTGACCCATAACGTCATTCGCGGCAATATGGATAAATGGTTTAATTTTTATGTCGATTTGTTCAACTTCAAGCAAATCCGGTTTTTTAATATTGAAGGCAAGTTTACGGGATTGCTGTCGCGGGCACTCACCTCCCCTTGCGGTAAAATTCGCATTCCAATCAATGAATCGGCCGATGCAAAAAGCCAGATTGAAGAATATCTGAAACGCTATAATGGCGAAGGCATTCAGCATATCGCGATTGCAACCGAAGAACTCTATGATGCGACCGACAAGCTCTTCGAAAACGGCATCAAATTCATGCCGAAACCACCTTCCACCTATTATGCTGGTTCCAGTGCTCGCGTCCCCGGGCATGAAGAACCGCTCGGCCGGATGGAGGAGCACGGCATTTTAATCGACGGCGAAGGCGTGGTTGACGGTGGAACGACCAAGATATTGCTGCAGATTTTCTCCAAAACAGTGATCGGTCCTATTTTCTTTGAATTCATTCAAAGGAAAGGCGATGACGGCTTCGGCGAAGGCAATTTCCGCGCCCTGTTTGAATCCATCGAACAAGACCAGATCGAACGCGGTGTCTTGAAAGATGATGCGGCATAACTGCTTGCCACAAAGGTGNATTGTTGNAAGATGATATTATAGCGTGCCCGCTGCAAGCTGTCATATGCATGCAGCTGGGCACGCTGAAGCCTANANATTTGGNATAGAATANGGCTTCTCNAACGTNNGNAACACGGACAANTCGGGCCAGTGNGGATCCATTANTAATCCATGCCTCANCATNAATTTNANNTTATGAAACAGGCNGNTGNCCGCATCATATGCGCAACCTTANTCATGCGAACACAACGCATCTTCANTTATTTAATACACCAATTTGATAAAACACACTCAANAACCAANATAAAANTAAGATCATTACAATAAANATNCCGACTAAACTATATATATTTACTTAATTTTNCNGTCGACATTACGCAGGGTCAGTGCAATCATTNCANATAATTTTATTTTTACTTAACTNGANGTTGGGAAAACAAAAATGAAATATCTGNCNAGCNTNTTCCTCACCCTTTCACTCTCNACAGCCGCCCACGCACAGATGCCGCCGCCAACNGATGANGTGAAGGANTCTTTTCCCTCCCAAAAGCACTATTCGCCTTATGCAGGGCGTAANTTTCCGACCAAGGTACTTTGGGGCGACACACACGTTCACACAGGCAACTCATTAGATGCNGGCGCATTCGGCGCCAGGCTGACNCCAGANGACGCACATCGATTTGCGCGGGGTGAAGAACTGACAACATCAACCGGCTTGAGGGCTAANTTATCACGCCCCCTCGATTTTCTAGTCGTTGCTGACCACTCAGANAATATGGGCTTTTTCCCCCGACTGAATTCCGGCGATCCAAAAATGCTGGCCCACCCGACTGGTAGGAAATGGTACAATATGATNCAGGAAGGNGGCCAACAAGGCGTTGCTGCGGCGGTGGAAATNATTCAATCACTCACAGCAAACAGCTTTCCAGAAGCNCTCTACCTTGCCCCGGGGTCNGCTGCTTACCGCTCCGCTTGGAACGAGACCATAGCAGCAGCNGAGAAGTACAACGAACCCGGTCGCTACACCGCATTGCACGGCTACGAATGGACCTCGACTGNGAATGGCGCNAACCGACATCGCGTTGTTATCTACCGCGACGACGCTGGCAAAGTAAGNACCATGGAGCCNTANACCTCGCTCCCACCTTATGGCAGTCCGGATGAACGCGATTTATGGAAGTGGCTGCAAAGCTACGAGGACAAAACAGGTGGCAGCATTTTGGCAATTGCGCATAACGGCAATTTGAGCAATGGNGCTATGTTTCCTGTGGCAGACACGTTCACAGGCAAAGCTTACGACAGTGACTGGGCTGCAGAACGCATTAAGTGGGAACCTCTTTACGAGATNACACAGATCAAGGGCGATGGAGAGACACACTCGTTCCTTTCACCAAATGACGAGTTTGCCGATTACGAGACCTGGGATCAGGGAAANNTGGACCTCTCAGAGTTAAAGAAAGACGAAATGCTCGAGCATGAGTATGCCCGCTCNGCGCTNGGAATCGGCATGCAACTTGAGAAAAAACTTGGCAANAANCCTTATAAGGTTGGGTTTATCGGCTCNACGGACAGCCACACCGGGCTTGCAACCGCGCAGGAGGACAATTTCTTCGGCAAACATTCNGGGGCTGAACCCAATGCGAAACGGGTCGACCATCCGATGGCCAAAATCGGCGATGCTGAATACACGGGCTGGGGTATGGTCGCTTCTGGTCTTGCTGCGGTGTGGGCACGCGANAACACCCGCGCCNGCATTTTCGATGCNATGCAGAATAAGGAAACATATGCCACCACCGGTTCNCGCATGCTGGTGAGGTTCTTTGGCGGTTGGGATTTTACAAAAAAAGACGCCCTGAACCGCCTACCGGCCAATGTCGGCTACGATAAAGGCGTNCCCATGGGNGGTGACTTAACCAAAGGACCCGATGGCAAGGCACCAAGNTTCCTTGTTGCAGCCGTGCGNGATGCCTTATCCGGTAACCTCGACCGCATCCAGATTNTCAAAATNTGGGTTGATGCGACGGGCGGCAGGCAGGAAAAGGTGTTTGATGTTGTNTGGTCGGGTGAGCGNAAAATTGGCAATGACGGCAAACTTCCATTGGTTGGCAACACTGTTGATATTGCAAACGCTACATGGNCCAACACNATNGGATCACCGGAATTGATTACCGTGTGGTCTGACCCCGAATTTGATCCAAGTATCAGTGCCGCCTATTACGCTCGCGTNCTCGAAATCCCTACNCCACGCTGGACCGCATATGAAGCCCAGCGTTTTGAAATCAAAATGAAAAAAGAAATTCCGATGATAAACGTTGAGCGGGCTTACACTTCACCAATCTGGTACACGCCATAGGATTTCCGGCCTTCCGGCTTGGTGATTTATATCAAGCCGGAGCTCTGAAATACGAGGCATGACTACGTTGGATGACCGTTCCAGATTGAANAATATCTNAAACGCTATNNTGGCGAAAGGGTTGTTGACGGGGGACGACGGCTTCAGCGAAGGCAATTTCCACGCCCTGTTTGAATCGATTGAACAAGATCAAATCGAGCGCGGCGTCTTGAAAGATGATGCCGCGTAATTGGGTTTCACAGCGGAACTCCCCAATCACTCAGCCGTATAAGTGTTTTTGAAACCTCCGGCACTTTCGGCCCATAGCGGGCTTTGGAAACAGAGAACAGCGCTGCAACGCAGCATCATCAAACCTGTCGTTCGCTGCAAACGTGAACTGCCAATGCACGTAAAAGGCCCATT
>JAESSK010000197.1 GCA_016764155.1 Rhizobiaceae bacterium | reverse complement strand
CCGGGCAGGATGAGAAAATTCTGGCTGTTCCCTCTACTGCTTTGACCAAACGCTATGAAAATGTGGCTAACTTCACGGACCTGCCGGAGATTACCATTCAGCAGATAGAACATTTCTTTGAACATTACAAAGATTTGGAACCCGGAAAATGGGTGAAGATTGGTGCTTGGGGCGATGTGGATGAAGCCAAGCGGCTGATCGTTGAAGCAATTGCCAGAGCCTGATATTAAGTCTTTGATTTTCCTAATGTTTGGCTGACAATTAATCGCTGGTTTGGTGGGGTGATTGCGTTCATGTTTTCTAACTATGGCGTGGTTTAAATCATCGTAATTTTTGAATTTACCACAGAAGCCTTCAGCGTTGCATGGTTAATGCTTAAGCAGGTCAATGGATTCGTTTGTTTCCGTTGACCTGTTGTTAGCAGTTGCTTAGATGGCGGGTTGAAAATTCAATTGGATTGTTATTCTAGGGGAACATGTAAGGATCGTGGCGTTGTGATTTGTCAAATATTCGTCGGCATATGTCGGCAGTCGCAGCGGCTACAACGGATTTTGTGGAGTTTGTGTTTGCCACTCCTCCTCTTTCTCTTGGGGAATGTCAGAGCAATGACTGCTTGAGTCATCAGTCATTTGCAACGGGAGAACCTACAGCGATCTCGTCTAGTGTTGCCCCTGCTCCAGTGCCTGCTGCCTTGCCACTTTTCGGTACAGGTCTAGCGCTCATGGGGTTTTTGGGTTGGCGCAGGAAGTCTAAGGCTGCTGCTGCATAATTGATAGATGCTTAGTAATTTGATTTGAAGGCAGTTCGTTAGAGCTGCCTTTTTTGTTTTGTCGAACGGCTAGACTTCCAGTTTTGAAATAAATTTGCTGAACACCATTAGGCCTTCTGGCCATGGGCCTTGGCCGCTTTCGTGGTTGATATGGCCGCACTCGCCCGCATCCATAAACAATGAGCCCCAACTGGCAGCCATTTCTTCGGCTTTTTCTATCGAACAAAATGGATCGTTGCGGCTGGCTACGGTGATTGACGGGAAAGTCAGCGGTTCGCGCGAAGCCGGGCCGAAAGTTAGAAGATGCTTGGGGCGGATATCCTGATTTTCCACATCAGGGGGCGCAACCAGCATGGCGCCCGCGATGGGTTTTGAGAATTCAGCCGCAGCGCGCACAATAACCTGCGAACCGATGGAATGGCCAATCAGCAACACAGGCTTCTTGCATTTGGCCACTTCGGCAATCAGGTTTTCTTTCCACTCTTCAAATACCGGCTTATGCCAATCGCCCATAGCGACCATGCGCGCGGCCGAAAGCTTGCTCTCCCACCGGGTTTGCCAATGGTCAGCGCCTGCTCCCTTATAGCCGGGGACGAATAATACTTCTGCGTCAGTTGTTTTCATGGTGTTGAGATAGGCATTATACCCACCGACCTCAAGAGCTAGCCAAATACCCGTTTGAAAATCGTGTCTACGTGTTTGGTGTGGTATGTAAGATCGAATTTATCGCGAATTTCTTTTTCGCTAAGGGCGGCCAACACATCTTCATCGGCCAGCAATTCTTCAAGGAAATCCTTGCCTTCTTCCCATACCCGCATGGCATTGCGCTGGACCAGACGATAGCTGTCTTCGCGTGATACGCCTGCTTGGGTAAGCGCCAGCAAGACGCGTTGGGAATGAACGAGGCCTTTGAACTTGTTCATGTTTTTCATCATGTTATCTGGATAAACCAGAAGTTTTTCGATGACGCCTGTTAGGCGGCCAAGGGCGAAATCGAGCGTGATGGTGGAATCTGGACCAATCATGCGTTCAACCGATGAATGGGAGATGTCGCGCTCATGCCAAAGTGCCACGTTTTCCATGGCTGGCAAAGCGTAAGAACGTATCATGCGGGCGAGACCCGTGAGGTTTTCGGTCAATATCGGGTTGCGCTTATGAGGCATGGCGGAGGAGCCTTTTTGGCCGGGAGAGAAATATTCCTCGACTTCCAAAACTTCCGTGCGCTGTAGATGCCTGATCTCAATTGACAGACGCTCGACCGATGAAGCGATCACACCCAATGTTGCAAAGAACATGGCGTGGCGATCACGCGGGATCACCTGCGTCGAGATGGGTTCAACTGCAAGTCCCATGGCTTTTGCCACGTGTTCTTCAATGCGTGGGTCGATATTGGCGAATGTGCCAACGGCTCCTGAAATGGCACAGGTAGCGATTTCTTCGCGTGCATTGATCAGGCGTTTTTTGCAACGTTCGAACTCGGCGTAGGCTTGCGCCAGTTTCAGGCCAAAAGTTGTTGGTTCGGCGTGGATAGCGTGGGAGCGGCCAATGGTGATGGTGTTTTTATGTTCCATGGCGCGGGTTTTGAGCGCTGCCAGCAATTTATCCAGATCGGCCAGCAACAGATCAGCGGCCTTGGTCAACTGAACGTTGAAGCAGGTATCCAGTACATCGGATGAGGTCATGCCCTGATGGACGAAACGGGAATCGGGGCCAACGATCTCAGCCAGATGGGTCAGGAATGCGATCACATCATGCTTGGTTACCGCTTCGATTTCGTCGATGCGGGCAACGTCGAAATCTATATCACCAGCTTTATCCCGGATGGTTTTGGCAGCTTCTGCCGGAATGACACCCAGTTCGGCCAGTGCATCACAGGCATAGGCTTCGATTTCGAACCAGATTTTGAATTTGGATTGGGCAGACCAGATGGAAACCATCTCAGGTCGCGAATAGCGCTCGATCATATAGAAATTCCCTAAAGCATGTCGTGTTCATTGGTATTCACCCAACATGCTTTATGTTTTTGTTTTCGCGTGTCTTTTGTCCCAAAACCGGTACCCACTTATGGGAGACACGCATTAGGTGAGGATTGCCTCTTGTTTAGCACCGGAAAATGCTGAATTCAATGCTCAGTTGCGAGGTTCAAATATCCATGCACAAAGGATTAGAATTACCACATTCATCGGGCTGATCAGCAGATGGAGCGCGGTGGAACCATATATATAGCCTGAATAGGCCATCGTGAAAATGAGCTGAAATGCCCATTCAACCGTGAGTATCTCTTCATGCCACTGGCTGAAATAGGTTCTAAATTGCAGAGCAAACAAGATGGCGGTTGTTGCGACCGTGCCAGCAGAAAGCAGGCCTAGGGTCGCTGCAAAGCGGGCGGTTTTGGCGCGGTTTTTTGTGAGGAGCCGAGCAAATATTCTGGTTAGAAATGCCGCAATAGAGCCGCCAAGTACACATAAAAGTATGACCATTTGCATGTCATGGGTGCTGCGATGGCCTTTGAGATAAAGTGGTAAGGCAATCATCACGGCAATTAACGGTCCCCAAAGCACCACAAAAATGGCTGTGGTGCGCCAGAACTTCAGAGTTGTAACCGGGCTATTCGCCATATTTTTTCTGCCAGCTGGGGTAAAGATCATTGGGTTCGGAATTGGCCTCGTAGATGCCTCTGGCAATCGCCCGTGACATGACGCTGGCGGCGTGGGCTCCTATATCCACCCAGTCATTGTGGTCCGGAGTGATGCCGCTTTTTCCGGTGGCGAGCGAGAATGCCAAATCGCCATCCAAAGGTGTGTGTACCGGCCAAATTGCTCTGGCGTAACCGTCATGGCTGGCGATGGCCAAACGTTCGGCCTGTGCTTTGGTCAAAATGGCATCGGTGGCTATAACGGCGATGGTTGTGCTTGCTGTCGGTTTTGCGAATTCACGGAATTTTATCTGAAGGTCGGTGGCATTTTTCGGCAATGGCGAGGGTAGCGGCCTATTGCCGAACTCGCCGTTGATCTCAAAAGGTGCTGCCCAGAAATGACCGGTTTCGGCGATGACAGGGCTGCCGACCGCATTTACCGCTACCAGTGCTGCAATCGTGATGCCATTATCAAGCTGGATCGAAGCGGTGCCGAGGCCCCCTTTTAACCCAGCGACCAATGCGCCGTATCCTGCGCCTTCGCTGCCGATGGCAAAATCTTGGCTTGCGGCAAGGGCTGCCTCTTTGCCGAGTTCCCGGTAGGGTGGATATTCGCCCCAATCTTTATCGCCGCCATTGATTAGATCGAAAAGGATGGCAGAGGGAACAATGGGCACGGTAACAGGCCCGATGGCAAACCCACGGCCTTGTTCGCGCAGCATCGATTGTACGCCGGATGCCGCGTCCAGCCCAAAGGCTGAACCGCCAGATAATACCAGCGCATCAACGCTTTCAACCGAGTTTTTTGGAGAAAGCAATTCTGTATCGCGAGTTCCCGGGCCACCGCCCATAACATGGACGCTGGCGATCGTTGGTTCTTCGCAAAGGACGACGGTTACGCCAGATTTTAGGTTTGACGAGGCGGCGTTGCCGACGGTCAATCCGGCAATATCGCTGATCGAATTTCTCGGGCCGGGTCTAATTGTCATTTGCCACCGGCTGGAACGTTTTTCCATCCCACTGATAGAGCGAGAAATGGTTGTAGATATTGCTACCCTCGGCACCGAATTTTACGTCACCCAATATCGTTTTAAAAACCCCGGTTTGCAATGTGNCNATGGTTTTTTCGCGCGTGTCCTTAACNGCTTGNAGGATCACTTGCATGGCGGCATAGCCTTTGAAAACAAAGGGTTCTGGGTCGATATTCTCTAATGCCAATTGCACGCGCAGTATTTTGGTGGAAGCGAGTTGATCTGGTTCCGGCTCNAAAATTGCTAAAATGCCTTTGGGTAGCGGGTCTCCTGTTGTCTGGAAGGGNAGGATGTTCATTACTTCGCCGCCGACAATATCAAAATTCCCACCNAGTTCTGCAATATTGCGTGAAATGACGGAGATATCGTCAGCAGAGGCACCGATNAAAGCTGCTTGCACGCCCGAATTTCGNAGGCGNCGAATAAGGCCGGCCTGAGTGGATTGGGCGGCACGGAAATTATCGACAAATTGTGGTTTGAGCTCGATCTCCTCCATGCGGGCACGGAATTCATCGACCAGTGTACGGCCATAAATTGTGCCGTCATCGACCAATGCGTAGGGTTTGTTTTTCCAGCGTTTAGAAAGCGCCTGAAAGGCTGCTTCTGCGGGAAAATCATCACCGGGTGCCATGCGCCAAAGGTTCCACTCTTCCTTTTGCCGATCAGTCATCAAACGAACAGAGCGTGCTTCGGTTACCAGAATGGGGATGCCACTTTCTTTTAGGTAGCTGGCCGCCACCTCTGCCGGTTCGCTGCAAAAATAACCGGTGACCAGTGCCACATCGCTCAAGGCGAAATCTTCGGCGGCCAAGGTGCTGATTTCCCGGTCGCAGCCATCATCTACAGGCCATAACTCGAATTTGTCCGGGCTCGATTCGTTATGAATTGCGAGACGCATGCCCACCAGAAATTGTTCCGCAAGCTTTGCCGCATCGCTGGCAAGGGGCAAGGATACGCCTATTTTCAACGGCGCAGCGGTAGCCGTTACGAATGAAGAAACGGATAGGGCAATGAAAAGCGTGATGAATTTGATCATGTAAAAATACGATTTATGAACAGTTATTAGATGCAAATTACGCAATCTATATANAACCTGCAATCAGCAAAACATATTATTAGATTCTTTGATCAAAATGAATATGGTCAATGGATGTATGAATTATCAGATATCNTTGTAATCCTTGCCGTTTTTCTGTTTTGCGGGACTGTGAAAGGNATTGTCGGCTTTGGTCTGCCNGTTNTGGCAATTGCCCTGCTTAGCCTAACTTTNGATGCGCGAATCGGTATGGTGCTGGTTTTGATGCCCGCGATTACCACNAATATCTGGCAGAGTTTCGTGGGTGGTANNNTAAANGAGATAATGCGTCGNNTCTGGCCGTTTTTACTGNCGGCGATGATTGCNATCTGGTTTGCATCGGGNTTTCTTAATGTGGTGGATGGCTCTTTGCTGACCCGGCTTTTGGGANTGCTGTTGNTGGTCTANGCGCTTTCTACCTTGGCAGGGGTGANNCTTGAACTGGGAGGANGTCGGGAAAAATGGGCAGGACCGCTGGTCGGGGCTCTGAATGGTGTNTTTACCGGCCTGACTGGCTCGCTCTCGGTGCCCGGTGTGTTGTTTTTAAATTCAATTGGTCTGCCACGCNCATTATTGCGGCAGGCGATGGGCTTGTTGTTTTTGGTTTCCAGCACCACATTAATGATAGCGCTTTATTTCAGGGGAGCGTTGAGCNTTGAAGCCAACCTTGTTTCGGCATTATCGGTAGTGCCAGCACTGATTGGCATGATGCTTGGAGGATGGCTGGGCAAGTATTTATCAGAAAATCTGTTTCGCCGAATATTCCTGATTGGTTTGACGATGTTAGGTGCAACTTTAATTCTTAACGGATGAACTAGTTTAGTTGCAATTCGTCTTACCTCGGTTCAATATAACCAACAAATGTTGGTGCAGAAATTTGGAGATATCTGTGAGCGAAGTCAGTTCTAAAATTCCCGATTCAATCGATGATACAATGACCNTAATGNCCAATGAAGGCTATGTGGCCGACCGCTCATTGGCGACGGTACTCTATTTAAGCCTGAAAATGGGGCGGCCGCTGTTTCTTGAAGGGGAAGCGGGCGTTGGTAAAACTGAAATTGCCAAGGTTTTAAGCAGCGGTTTGAACCGTCCTTTGATCCGTCTGCAATGCTATGAAGGGCTCGATATTTCTTCCGCGGTTTATGAGTGGAATTATGCGGCACAAATGGTTGAAATCCGCATGAAGGAAGCGGGCGGCGATGTGGATCAAAAGACGCTGGAAGAAGGTGTTTTTTCCGAGAAATTCCTGATTAAGCGCCCCTTATTGCAAGCGCTTGAAGGCGAAGATGGTCGTGCGCCAATTCTGTTGATTGATGAACTGGACCGCACAGACGAAGCCTTTGAAGCNTTTTTGCTGGAGATTTTATCTGATTTTCAAATCACTATTCCCGAACTTGGTACGATCAAGGCCAAGGAGCCGCCGATTGTTATAATCACCACCAACCGGACGCGTGAAATCCATGATGCTTTGAAGCGGCGCTGTCTTTATCATTGGCTGGATTATCCCGACGGAGCGCGTGAATTGGCTATCCTGAACGCCAAGGTTCCCGGTGCCGGTGGGGTGCTATCTCAGGAAATCGTTGGATTTGTGCAAAAATTGCGGCAACAGAATTTGTTCAAGAATCCTGGTGTAGCTGAAACCATTGATTGGGCTACCGCATTGATTGAACTCGATAAAATCGCCATCGATCCGCAAACGATTTCCGATACAATTGGTGTGTTGCTGAAATATCAGGATGATATTGCAAAAATTGATCAGAGCGAAGGCAAACGTTTGCTGGACGAAGTGCGCTCTGATTTGAAAGCCGGGCAGGCGGCTTAANCCATGGTTTCGATCAATCAGNTCAATGCCGATTTNGGAGTTCCAGCTCAAGTGGTGCTGCCGCCAATGGTTGCCAAAGCCGATGGGAAAATGGCGGAGAATATCCTTTATTTTGCCCGGGTTTTGCGTGGTGCTGGTATTAAGATTGGGCCAGCTGATGTGGTGGAATCCGTACGTGCGATGATGCAGGCCGGNATTTCTGANCGTGATGATTTTTACTGGACGCTGCATTGTGTGATGGTCAAGCGCAAGGAAGATCATCTGGTNTTTGATGAAGCNTTCAAAGTGTTCTGGCGCTCGCGCGATCTGGTTGAAAAGATGATCCAGATGTTTTCGCCTATGGCCAATCCTGAGCCTGAAAAGGAAAAACCGAAGGCGGCGCAAAACCGGGTTTCTCAATCGNTGTTTTCCGGTCANGATAGCCCGCAAGAGATGGAGCANCCNGAANTNGAGATTGATGCGGTGCTNACNGCNTCTGCTNGCGAAGTGTTNCANCANAAAGANTTCGCGCAAATGTCGGCGGAGGAAATTGCNGTNGCAAAACGGGCCATGAGGTCAATGATTATGCCCGAAAATGAAATCAAAACGCGGCGCTTTAANNCNGTTGGNCNTGGNGCNNTGATTGGATCCGNGGCGGATGCTTTCGGCTAGTTTGCGTACTGGTGGCGATTTGATTTTGCCGCANTTNAANAAGCGNAAAACNNTGCANCCNCCNATNGTGGTGCTNGCNGATATTTCCGGTTCCATGAGCCANTATACACGNGTGTTTTTGCACTTCCTCCATGNGCTGACCGAGGAGCGCCGNAATGTNCATACNTTNNTGTTTGGNACGCGGNTGACCAATGTCNCACGGCAATTNCGCATGAAAGATCCNGATGANGCGCTGGAAGAGTGCTCGGCATTGGTGGATGATTGGTCTGGCGGCACGAGGATTGGCACGACGCTGGGNGAATTTAATCGTGACTGGTCGAGGCGGGTNCTNTCGCAGGGCGCTATCGTGNTATTGATTACCGATGGTCTGGAGCGCGACGTGGATAAANCTCTGGAATTTGAAATGGATCGGCTGCATCGTTCTTGCCGTCGATTGATATGGCTGAACCCTCTGCTGCGGTTTGACGGTTTTAAAGCTGCGGCGCGTGGTATCCGTGCGATGTTGCCTCATGTGGACGAGTTTCGCCCGGTGCATTCACTCGATGCTTTGACCGGACTTTGTGAGGCTTTAAGTCGTCCCGGTGGCAGAGAAAGCGATCCGAAAAATTGGCTGAGAGCGGTAAACCGCATTGAACAAACGTGACGGAGAATGACATGCAAGTGACAACTCAAAATGACGAATTGAACATTGCCGAACAATGGATTGGCGACGGTAAAACCGTTGCTATTGCTACCGTGGTAGAGACGTGGGGTTCGGCGCCGCGTCCGGTGGGGGCTCATTTGGTAATTGATAGCGACGGCAATTTCGAAGGTTCCGTATCCGGTGGCTGCGTTGAAGGGGCCGTGGTGGCCGAGGCGATGGACGTGATTACTACCGGTAAAACGCGCATGCTGGAATTTGGCGTAGCGGATGAAACCGCGTGGGAAGTTGGCCTTTCCTGTGGCGGTCGTATTCGTGTTTATGTGGAACGGTTGGGGTCTGTTTAATGGATACCAAAATTCTTCAAAAACTGAATATCGAGCGGCAAAACCGTCGTGCAGCGATGGTAGTAACTGATCTGGCGTCTGGCGAAGGACGCTTGATTTGTGAAGGTGAGGCGGTTGATGGCGATCTTGGTGTTGCCGTTCAAAAAGGATTTCGCTCAGGTAAATCAGGAACGGTTGAAGTTGATGGTTCCGAGTTGTTTTTGAATGTGCATGTACCGGCACCGCGTTTGGTGGTGATTGGTGCGGTTCATATTGCTCAGGCTTTGACGCAAATTGCGACACTTGCCGGATACGATGTGAAGGTGATTGATCCTCGCACGGCGTTTGCGACACCGGAGCGCTTCACTGGCGTTGATTTACAGGCGGATTGGCCCGAGGATGTTTTAAAAGACGCGCCGCTGGACGCCTATACGGCCCTTGCAGCTCTTACGCACGATCCAAAGATTGATGATTTTCCGTTGCAGGAAGCTTTGCGTGTTGGGTGTTTTTATGTGGGGGCACTGGGTAGCCGTAAGACCCACGCCAAACGTGTGGATCGGTTTACCCAAGCCGGTATTACCGAGGCGCAGATGGAGAAAATTCATGCGCCAATTGGATTGAACATTGCCGCTGCTACCCCTACAGAAATTGCTGTAGCGGTGATGGGTGAAATTATCGAAACATTCCGCAAACGCGGCATGAGCGGTTCATGAAGTTTGGTGCCGTTCCGATTGATGAGGCTGAAGGAGCCATTCTTGCGCACAGCTTGAAGCTTGCGGATGGCACCCGTTTAAAAAAGGGAATTGTGCTTTCCCCGAGTGATATTGAGAAACTGGCACAATCTGGCATTGATCAAATTGTAGTGGCGCAATTTTCTGATGATGAGATCGGCGAGGATGCGGCTGCAACGAAACTTGCGGGAAAATTACTGAACGATGGTTTGCGTCTGGATGCGGCTTCCACCGGCAGGGTGAATATTTTTGCCGAGCATAACGGCCTGCTGAAAGTAGATAAGGCAGATATTGACCGGGTAAATCAAATTGATCCGGGCATTACGATTGCCACATTGGCAGACTATGCCGAGGTGAATTCCGGGCGCATGGTGGCGACCATCAAGATCATTCCTTACGGGGTAAATAGTGCTGCCCTCGATCGGGCTTTAGCGGCTCTGAATGCAGATACCGTGAAGGTTTCGAAATATAAGGCTTTTCGAATTGGGGTGATCGCGACGCAATTGCCATCGCTTAAGCCATCTGTGATGGATAAGACCATACGAGTCCTGGAACAACGTTTGGTGCTGAGCGATTCAACGATCATTCGCGAGATACGCGTGGCTCATGAAACTGATGCGGTTAAGGCTGCGATTGATGAGATTTCTGCTGAATGCGATCTCATTATTTTATTCGGTGCTTCCGCTATTTCGGATATTGGCGATGTGATCCCTCAAGCTCTGGTTCAGGCGGGGGGCGAAGTCATTCGCTTTGGCATGCCGGTAGATCCGGGAAATTTGATGTTGCTTGGTGATCTTTCCGGAAAACCCGTTATTGGAGCGCCAGGATGTGCACGAAGCCCGGCTGAGAATGGTTTTGACTGGGTTTTGCAGCGTACGCTTGCCGGGTTAAAAGTGAGCGAAATTGACATTATGGGGCTTGGCGTTGGTGGTTTGCTGATGGAAATCGGTTCGCGGCCGCGGCCACGCGAAAAACCTGCGGAGGCATCTTTGAAAACAGCGGCAATCATTTTAGCAGCAGGGCAATCTTCGCGTATGGGGGTTGAAAACAAATTACTCGCTACCCTCGATGATAAGGCACTGGTGCGCCATGTGGCCGAGGCTGCAATCAAGGATTCTAACCTTGATGTGGTTGTGGTGACAGGACATGAGGCTGATCAAATTAGCGATGAATTGGCGAGGTTAAACCTGCGTTTTGCCCATAATGCCAATTATGAGGAAGGGCTTTCGACGTCTTTAGCCACCGGAATATCTGCTGTTGAAACAAGTGCTGATCAGGCGATTGTTCTGCTTGGGGATATGCCAGATATCAGTGCTGCAATGATCAAGAAGCTGATTGATGCGGCCAAGAAAGCCAGTCCCGGTTCTATCATAATGGCCACCCATAGTGGCAAGCGTGGTAATCCTACGCTTTGGCCAAAGGCCTTTTTTCCAGCACTTCGCGCAATTAGCGGAGATGTGGGGGCACGCCACCTGATTGGCGAGAATCAGGAGAAGGTGATCGAGGTGGAATTGGGTGAAGCTGCCAGCTTCGATGTGGATACCCCTCAGGCATTAAAAAATGCACGGGATCAGCGTTCATAATCAATAGTTTATCACAAGAATTAGTACCGTCAAATCGGGGGATTTTCGCGGTTTTTACCCCCTTTTTTACTGTTTGGGGCATTTGTGCTATGATATTTTGAAATTTCGAGCCCAAAACAGGCTTTGACAATTGATTTGCGTCAAAGCTGTCATCGATGGTTCGCGTTAGCTTTACACAACTGAGACATTCGGGAAGGTAAGACGAAATGCCAACAATTAATGAGCGAAAACAACAACTGACTAAACGATTGGGCGAACTTGAAGCCCGTTTGAACGGTATCGAGACCGAACTCGATCAACCGATGTCTCAAGATTGGGAAGACCGTTCCGCCGAGCGCGAGGGCGATGAAGTGCTGGAAAGCATGGGGAATTCCGGTCTGGATGAAATTGCTATGATCAATGCCGCTTTGGAACGTATCGAAAACGGTGCATATGGCCAATGTGTCCAATGCGACGAGACGATTGTGGATGCGCGACTGGACCTGCTGCCACATACGCATTTATGTCGGAACTGCGCCACCGCAGCTGCAGCGGCCTGACTATAAACTCCTGTTGGTAAACCTTTGCATGAATTTTTATCCCTCAAATTGATGCCGCTTTGTGCTATCAATTTTTTTGAATCGGCAGGGTGGATTGACTATTTTTATAGAGGCATTCCTGTTTAGTTAAGCTGTTTTGCAAAGGGATGCTGTGATGACACAACAACAAAAAATCGCTGTGATTGGCCTTGGTTCCATGGGGTATGGGATTGCAAGTTCGATCCTTCGTGCGGGCCACACAGTTCACGGGTTTGACGTGGTTGCCGCCCAGATGGAAAAATTTCAGGGCGAAGGTGGCGCGAAGGGAACGTTGAGCGACGTTGCTGGCGACCTTGATGCGGCGGTTGTTGTGGTGCTTAACGCTGCGCAAACGGAAACCGTGTTATTCGGCGATGATGGTTTGGTGTCGAATTTAAAATCCGGCGCTGTGGTTTTAGCCTGTGCGACCGTATCGCCGGATTTTGCCAGAGACATGGCGTCTCGTTGTGCAAAAGTCGGGGTTCTTTATCTGGATTCTCCCATATCTGGCGGTTCGTTAAAGGCTGCAAACGGTCAGCTTTCGGTGATGGCATCCGGTAGTGTGGAGGCCTTTGGTGCCGCAAAACCTGTGCTGGATGCTGCAGCTGAAACCGTATTTGAATTGGGCGATGAAGTGGGGGCCGGCTCGGCGATGAAAGCGGTCAATCAGCTGTTGGCTGGCGTTCATATTGCGGCCATGGCGGAGGCTATAACTTTCGGCATGACACAAGGAGTAGAGCCTGCGAAATTTCTTGAGGTGATCAGCAAATGTGCAGGCACATCATGGATGCTCGAAAATCGTGCGCCTCACATCGTTGATGGCGATTATACGCCCCATAGCTCGGTGGATATCTGGCCGAAGGACTTGGGCATTGTTCTTGATATTGCAAAATCTGCCAAATTCAGCGCGCCAATTACCGCTGCTGCGTTGCAACAATTTGTTGCAGCCTCGGGCTCCGGTTTTGGGCGTGAGGATGATGCGGCGGTCGCCAAAATCTATGCGCGAAACGCCGGACTGACACTACCTGGAGATGACTGATACCTTTGAGTCTGTAATACTTCGTTTTACTCAGGTTTTCAGCGCGGTTTGAGGTCCTCAGTATTGGAAAAACCAGTATATTATGATAGAACTTACTAAGTTAACGATCTNGGTCGGGCGATAGNAAANNGATGTTGTGTGTTCCGAAATACATTCCCTGTTTTGAGGGAGNGATCGGGTATTNCTGGGAATAAATCGCGCCATTTCGGCTGCGGATTTCAGATTGTAATTTAAACTGTTGGCGAGGAGAATATCATGGCGGGTAAGCGAATTTTATTTACGGGTGGTTCTGGAAAANCTGGAAAGCATGTGATTCCATATCTCCTTGCNCAGGGCCATCAGGTGGTGAATTTTGATNTGGTNCCGTTGGATTATCCCGGTGTGGANAANCTGATTGGNGATATNACCGATGTNGGCCANATTTATAANGCGCTGACGATGTACGCTAATTTTGANGAGATGGAACTNGGCAAAGGNGTCCCNAAATTTGATGCTGTGGTGCATTTTGCNGCNGTGCCNCGAATTTTGATTAATCCNGATAATGAGACATTCCGNATCAACACCATGGGCACGTATAATGTGATCGAGGCNGCGGTTAANCTNGGTATTGAAAAGATCGTGGTTGCCTCCTCTGAAACCACTTANGGCATTTGTTTTTCCGANGGCGAAGTGGANCCTCATTCNNTGCCTCTGGAAGAAGATTACGATTCTGATCCAATGGACAGTTACGGGCTTTCGAAAGTTCTCAACGAGAAAACNGCGCGTACATTCCAGCGNCGTTCNGGCATTGATATTTATTCCCTGCGNATNGGCAATGTGATTGAGCCGCATGAATATGCNGAACTGTTTCCAGGNTATTTCAAAAATCCNGAAGTNCGTCGCCGTAATGCGTTTTGCTATATCGATGCGCGTGATCTTGGGCAGATTGTTGATCTTTGTATCAAGAAAGATGGCCTTGGCTATCAGGTGTTCAATGCGGGTAATGATACCAATGGTGCGATTATTCCAACCAAAGAACTGGCCGAACGCTTCTTTCCAGGTGTGGAAATCACTCGCGAAATGGGTGAGCATGAGGCATTGTTTTCAAACAAGAAAATTCGCGACGTGCTGGGCTTTAAAGAAGAGCATGACTGGCGCCAATATNTGGATGGTTGAACNTNCACTTTTAAGCGATGACATATTAAAACTGACGAGGCCGTAATGGATAAAGATTTGCCTGCAATTTACCCCGGTTTGAGTGGGCGTAGTGTGTTTGTTTCCGGTGGTGCTAGCGGCATTGGTGAGGCTCTGGTTCGCGCATTTGTCGCTCAGGGTTCGCACACTTCCTTTGTTGATATCGATAAGGATGCAGGAATTGCTCTGGAAGCGGAACTGAACGCGAATGGTGGTAAGGCCCGCTTCGAAGAATGCGACATTACCGATATTCCTGCCTATCAAGCGGTGATTGAGCGCTCTGCCGAGGCCTTTGGTCCGATCACGGTATTGGTCAATAATGCGGCNAANGACAAACGTCACGGCATTGAAGAAGTTGATTCCACACGGTTTGATGAAATCATTGCGGTCAATTTGAAACACTCGATGTTTGCAGCGCAAACGGTGGTGCCGATGATGAAAGAGGCCGGTGGTGGTTCGATCATCAATTTTGGTTCGATTAGCTGGATGATGGCGGTGCCGAGTTTGATGGTCTATGAGGCTTGTAAAGCGGGAACCCATGGTCTGACGCGCGGCATGGCCCGTGATTTTGGCAAGGACCNTATTCGNGTNAATACGGTGGTGCCNGGNTGGGTGATGACCGAGAAACAACTTCGNCTATGGGTTGATGACGCGGCNAANGAGTTGATTGAAAGCAGNCAGTGCNTGCCNACNTCCGTCATGCCNGATGATCTTGCGCANATAACATTNTTTCTGGCNTCCGATGCTTCTACGTCGATAAGCGCGCAGAANTTNATTGTTGATGGTGGTTGGGTTTAATTAAACGNNCCTAAGNTGCNTATGAGATAGAAAAAAGGCTCCCTTTTTNGGAGCCTTTTTNATTGTTGAGGAANGTTTCTAATCGTCNCGCAATTTCTGGGCGTAGACGTTGACGACCAGCGCGGCGAGNAGGATTAGGCCACGGATCANAACTTTCAAGAAGCTNTCGATATCGATGTGATCGAGCCCGTTATTGAGNACNCCGAGAACAAACAGGCCAATGATNGTGTTNGGAATGCCGCCCTTGCCGCCGAATAAAGAGGTGCCGCCAACCACCACGGCCGCNNTGGCATCGAGAAGATAATCGTCAAACTCATTTTGCTGAGCACTACCGAAATAGGCCACTCCCAACATGNCGGCAATGCCAGCACATAGGGCGCCAACAACGATAGCGCCGCCCAGTACATAGGTGACATTTACGCCTGAAAATTCTGCAGCTTCCCGATTGCCTCCTACCATATAGATATAGCGGCCAAATCGGGTGTAGGTCAGCACTATATGCCCGACCAATAAAATGAACGCTGCGACCAGAACGATCACCGGTATCCCGTAAATTTGGCCGGAACCCAGAGTTTTCACCGTGCTTGGAATTGCATAGGCGATTTGACCGCGTACCAGCAAGGCCGAGATGCCAGCCGCAATCTGCATCATGGCCAAGGTCATGATAAAGGATGGAATTCCGATTTTTGTAACGCCATAAGCATTGACCAGCCCCAGCAGCACACAAGTGATGATCCCCATAAGAATGGCGAATGCGCCAGGCATCGGAATGTTGGCGATGTTGACGTAGGATTCCTGAATCGTGAAATAAGCGATGACAATGCCGGTGACATTGGCAATAGCGGCAAATGAAAGATCGATTTCCGCACAAAGAATGACAAAAGTTAGCCCCGTTGCCATGATTGCCGTTACAGAAATTTGCCGCAGAATATTGTTGAAATTATCGATTGTTGAAAATGAATCACTCATGAACATGAAGATGCCGACGAGGAAAATCAAAGTCACCAGCGGGGCGATGTTACGCAGTTGCCCGAGCAGTAATTTTACTACGCCACCGTTGGATACTTGTGAACTCATGATTGATATCTCCTCAGATATTATGCTGATTCCAGCAGGTCGTCTTTCTTGATTGAGCAATCGGCAAAGGCGCCAACTGTTTGCCCCTTGCGCATGACGACAATGCGATTGGCCATCGATAAAACTGTTTCGGGCTCGGTAGAAATGACGATAATACCAATGCCTTTTTTGCGTAGGCCATTGATGATTTTGACCACGTCTTCTTTTGCGCCCACATCCATGCCGCGGGTCGGCTCACAAAGGATGAGAAGCCTCGGGAGTTCTGTCATCCAGCGCCCCAGACCGACCTTTTGCTGATTGCCGCCGGAAAGGGTTCTTAGATTTGCGTGCTCGCTTGCTGCTTTGACGCCCAGCGCTTCCATGTGGCCGCGCGCTATCTCTTGCTCTTTTTTCGGGTTGAGCCATGTTCTGTTGATGTATTCTAATATGCTGACCGACATGTTGCGGTAGATGGGTTGTTCGGCAAACAACATCATACGGCGGCTCTCGGGAACGAAGGCAATGCCATTTCGTTTGGCGTGCGAGGTATCTTTGAAATTCTGTTTTTTGCCATCAATGAAAATTTCACCACTGGTGGGTTTTAAATGCCCGAATAGCGCTCTGGCCAGTTCAAGTTGGCCACACCCCATGAAGCCGTAAATTCCCAACACTTCGCCGGGAAGGACATCGAAGCTGATGTCTTCGAAGTGGGGTTTTGATGTGAGATTTTTAACCGAGAGGATTGGTTGATCCTCAGGCACGCTCTCGAGTGCGATGCTGCCTGTGTAAATGTCTTCGAGATTTTCATGGCCTCGACCAATCATCTGGCGGATGATCCATGATTTGTCGATTTCATCTGCGTTGGCCGTCTTAACAAGTTCGCCGTTGCGAAATACCGTTACGCGGTCGGAGACTTCCAGAACATCTTCAAGAAAATGCGAAATGAATACGAAGCTGCGGCCTTCTTCTTTTTTAAGTCTGGCAAGAACAGCGAATAATTGTTTGATCTCCGGCGGGGAGAGAGCCGATGTTGGCTCGTCTAAAATGATTATACGTGCTCCAGAAAATAGCACGCGTGCCAGTTCAACCAATTGTTGCAGGCCAACGGGCAAATCCCCTAGGCGTCCGCGTGGGTTGAGGTCTTCAAGCCCAAGACCCGCTAAGAGCTCTTTCGCCCCATTCATCATGGCTTTCCAGTCAATCATGCCAAAGCGCGTGATTGGCTGTGATCCTAAAAATACGTTTTCTGCAATGGTCAGGTCCTGCACGACGCTTAGTTCTTGATGTACCATGCCGATGCCATGGTCG
>JAESSK010000196.1 GCA_016764155.1 Rhizobiaceae bacterium | reverse complement strand
GGGTTTTGTGAGATAGTCATCGCCGCCGGAGCGCAAGCCTTCGACCCGGTCATCGACCTGGCCAAGTGCGGACAATATCAATGCCGGAGTTTGATCGTCATTGGCTCTGATTTTTTTCAACATGCTCAAGCCATCGAGTTCAGGGAGCATGCGATCAACGATCATCACATCATAGCTGCCGCTTTCGGCCAGATGATATCCTGTTTCGCCATCGGCGGCATGGTCGGCGGTATGGCCGGATTCACCCAGTGCTTTCACCAGAAAGGATGCAGCATCGGCATCATCTTCGACAATCAGGATTTTCATATAGTTTTTCCTACTGGATATACAGACGAAATCGGGCCCGACTTACAGGCCCGATTCCACATTGATATCATGCCACGTGAGCGACATTTAAGTAAATCATCTATCCCTTGGAGATTGGGACCGCGATGAAGGTTGAAGATTCGCCGCGTTTCACCTGAAAGAGCGCCGCCTTGCGACCAAGCTCTTCTGCTTCTTTGACCACTTTAACGACGTCTTGCGGACGGGTTACATCTTCACCATTTACGGATGCGATGATGTCTCCCCTTTTTATGCCCTTGCGTGCAGCATCACTGCCCTGTTCAACACCGGTGACGACCACACCAGCACCATCTGGCGCTGATTCAAGCTCCAGTCCGAGTGTTGCCAAAGCGTTCAAATCAGGTGCAGCAGCTGATGCAATGGTTTTGGGACCAGCCAATTTACCAAGGGTCACAGCAATGTCCATTTCCTTACCATCGCGCCAGACAGACAGATTGACCTTGCTATCAGGGGTGAAGGAACCAATCACCTTGGCCAGTTGTTTCGGCCCTTTGATCGAGGTTCCGTCCACGGCTGTAATGATATCACCTGAGCGAATGCCAGCTTTTTCTGCTGGGCTATCAGCTTGAGGATCGGTGACGATGGCACCTTTGGCTTTTTCAAGTCCGACAGAATTCGCGATATCCCTGCTCACGGGCTGGATGCGCACGCCGAGCCAACCACGAACCACGTGACCATCATTGATGAGATCATCAACAATAGCACTTGCGGTTTTTGCGGGAATTGCAAAAGCAATACCGACATTGCCGCCGGTTGGTGAGAAGATGGCGGTATTTACGCCGATGACTTGTCCACTAAGGTTGAAAGTCGGGCCGCCAGAATTGCCTTTATTGACCGCTGCATCAATCTGGATGAAGTCGTCATATTGACGCCGAGCGATATCGCGGCCATTGGCCGATACGATGCCAGCGGTTACTGTGCCGCCAAGGCCAAACGGATTTCCGACAGCAACAACCCAGTCGCCAACGCGNGATGGTTTTTTGCCGAATTCAACATAGGTGTATTCCTTATCGNCCTTCTCGACCTTCAATACNGCGAGATCGGTTCTTGCATCAGCACCAACNAGNGANGCNTCCATTTCNGTGCCGTCATTCATCACGATGGTGAATTTTGCACCGTTTTCAATCACGTGGTGATTGGTAACAATATAACCATCGCCNGATACGAAGAAGCCGGAGCCCTGAGACATGCCGAAGCGTCTGCGTGGACGTTTGTTACGGCCATCNCCNCGTCTATTGGGTCTACCGAAGCCAAATTCCCGACCACGCTCCTGATCACGGAAGAACTCGCGAGAATGATTACGCCCTTCGCCGAAGCGACGGTCGAAACGAAAATCACTNCGATCACTGGCAGGTTGAAGTTTTGCTTCTACGCGAACACTAACAACAGCGGGGGAAACCGCTTCAACCACATCGGCAAAACTCGGGGTCTGTGGAGCAACGACTGATACAAGCTCCGCATTGGCCTGATTGGTGTGCATCAGGCTTGCGCCAACGGCACCCATGCCGGCAATTCCTAGGGCAAGGGTCGTTGCCAAAAGAACACGGTTCAAAGGTTTTAGAATTTTCAAAGATTTGTTGGAGGTCGTCATCTCTGGTTCCTATAAATTGTTTCTTGCCTAACCGAAACGGTGGCAAATCCTGAAACAGTGTATAGGGTTTTAGAGGTTACACGCACCTTACCGCNGAATTAAACTTTGGTAATGGATGCGGGAGGTTATTCGTCTTTTTGCAGGGCTTTGAGGATCAGTTCATTTTCTTCATCTGACAGACCTGCGGTTTTTGTCACGCCGCGATTACGGATTCTTGCAATGAAGATGCCAATTCCTGCCAGCAATGCCAGAATGGGCATGAACCACAAAACCAGCGTGTGCATAGCCATTTTGGGTTGTAGCAGAACGAATTCGCCGTAGCGATCCACCACATAATCAAATATTTGCTCATCGGTATCGCCAGCCGTTAGACGTTCGCGTACAAGCACGCGCAAATCCTTGGCTAGGGCCGCGTCAGAAGCATCAATTGACTGATTTTGACAAACCAGACAACGAAGCTTTGCTGAAATATCGCGGGCGCGTTGTTCAAGCACCGGGTTTTCCAGCACCTCATCAGGATTAACCGCCAGTGCCGGGGTCGCGAAGATGATCAATGCCATAAGCAAAATGGAAAACCTACGCATTGACGAGTTTCCTTCTGGATGCCGCCAGTTTGGGAGCGCCTACTCGCAGCCTGCGATCAGCAAGGGATATGAGACCACCCAATACCATTAACACCGGTCCCCACCAGATGAAGGTAACCAGAGGTTTCCACCATGCCCGCAGAGTGATTGAACCATCGGGCTCAGGATCACCGAGAGAAAGATAGAGCTGCGAGAACTTGAATGTTTCAATCGCGGCTTCTGTGGTCGGCATTTTTCTGGTGGTATAGAGACGTTTTGTGGGCAGCATTTCTAAATCGGTAACGCCGCGACCGGTGATATTGAACCGGGCAACATCTTCAATATAGTTTGCCCCCTTAGCCGGAGTCAGGCCTTTGAATGTGATTTCAAACCCACCGAAATTATTGACCTCTCCGGGNGCAACCCGCTTGATCANTTCTTGTTGAAATGTCGATACAGAAATAATTCCCAAAAGCAGTAGACCTACGCCGAAATGAGCTGTTGCGGTTCCCCATGTAGAACCGGGCAANCCNNTTAGTCTGCGAAAAGCGATTGAGGTTTCAACCCTNCCAAAGCCNGCACGCAGCCATATTTCTGCGAACGCGCCGGTCATGACCCATGCGGCTGCACCNATGCCCAAAGCAGCCAGCACAGAGGTTCCTTCGACGAAGGCCAATGCAAAAATTCCGATTACCAATGCAGCACCCGCTGCAAAATAGAGTTTTTGNATNGCAGACCATAAATCAGCNCGCTTCCACGATAAAAGCGGCCCAACAGGCATTGCCAGAAGCAATGGCATCATNAATGGCCCNAATGTCATNTTGAAAAACGGTGCGCCGACCGAGATTTTGGAACCGTTNAGAGATTCAAGAACCAGCGGATAAAGCGTNCCGGTGAGAACACTTGCGGCGGCNGTTGCCAAGAACAGATTATTGAAAACCAATGCCCCTTCCCGCGATACNGGCGCAAACAAGCCACCAGTGCGCAGTTCNGAGGAACGGAATATAAACAGNGTGAGGGANCCNCCGATAAAGATCACCAAAATNGCGAGAATAAATACACCGCGNTCGGGNTCACTAGCAAANGCATGTACCGATGTGAGGACGCCGGAGCGCACGAGGAACGTTCCAAGCAGCGACATTGAAAATGTCACCAATGCCAGAAGAAGCGTCCANATTTTTAGCGCTTCGCGCTTTTCCATGACCAATGCGGAGTGCAACAGCGCTGTTCCGGTCAACCACGGAATGAAGGAAGCGTTTTCCACCGGATCCCAGAACCACCAGCCGCCCCAACC
>JAESSK010000195.1 GCA_016764155.1 Rhizobiaceae bacterium | reverse complement strand
TGGGCGAAGTTACCCGTAATGCCGTTATCGGCAAGGTGCATCGGCTGGGCCTATCTGGCCGTGCAAAATCTGGCAACAGTACGCCACGGGCAAAGCGCGCCACCACGCGCTCATCGAGCTACACCAAGAACAACAAGGCAAATGCAAGAGCCTCTGGCAGTGTTCGGACAAACGCAGTTTCCATTACCCGTCCTCAGCCAGTGCCTGACATTGTTGCGCCGGAACCATTAAAAATATCTCTTCTGGAACTAACCGACAATACTTGCAAATGGCCAATTGGCGACCCGGCCACCGATGATTTCTATTTTTGCGGCACTAAGGGCAAAGAAGATTGCCCCTATTGCGAATATCACGCTCTATTGGCTTACCAGCCTCAAGCAGAGCGACGTGCAAGGCGCAGCAACGCCAGCCGCTAGAACACAACTTCCCTCAAAGGCTATTTAGCCTTTGCAGAAACACTTGTTTCTGCCGGCAACTACATGTTGTATAAAATACGACATGTAGTTTAGCCGTAGAGGAAACCCAATGCAAATACCGGACGCACCAATCGTAGAATTGGAACTTGGCGGGAAAAATCGACAGTTTGATCTAGATGATCCCAGCCTGCCGGACTGGATTTCCGACAGCGCCTTTTCCAGCGGCGATTACCCCTATGAAAAATCTCTAAAGCGCAAAGAATACGAAGACACGCTCGAAATCCTTCAAGAAGAGCTGGTAAAAATGCAGTACTGGCAGCGCGAAACCGGTGCGCGCATCATGATTGTCTTTGAAGGTCGAGATGCAGCAGGCAAAGGCGGCACCATTGGTCGCTTCCGCCAATTCCTCAACCCACGGCACGCCCGTACGGTCGCCCTCTCAAAACCATCAGACACCGAGCGCGGCCAGTGGTATTTTCAACGTTATGTGGACCATTTCCCCACCGATGGCGAATTGGTTATGTATGATCGCTCCTGGTACAATCGCGCAGGGGTGGAACCGGTGATGGGATTTTGTTCAAAAGAGCAACACCAACATTTTTTGCAGCAAGTTCCGTCCTACGAACAGATGATCGTCAATGACGGAATCAAGCTATTCAAGTTCTGGCTGAATGTGGGCCAGGAAATGCAGCTGGAGCGCTTCCATGATCGACGCCATTCCCCCCTTAAAGTCTGGAAATTATCGCCGATTGATCTAAAGGCGCTGGGCAAATGGGCGGATTACACAAATGCTCGAAATTCCATGTTCGAACACACCGACACAGATCATGCCCCGTGGACCGTTGTGCGCACCAATGATAAGCGCCGTGCACGCATAAATGCCATTCGTCATGTGCTGCTAAACATTGATTACGATGGCCGGAACCTCAAAAAAATTGGCAAGGTGGATGATCAAATTCTCGGCAGTTATGAAACTCTTCTCGGTGACTCCGAGTAAAATCTGAGCTGCTAATTACTGACAATCCTCAGCCTGACAGAAATGATATCGAGGATATCACCGCGACCGGAAAGATTGGCGCTGCTGGCGATATCCGTTCGAATCGCAAGATAGGCCTTTTTGCCAGGATTTTCGTCTTTCACATCAATTGAAAAGACCACCGCCTCCGATTGCAAGCCAACGCGGAATCGCTTGCGGCCACATGAGCCAATCTCACCGAACATGCATTCGACCGAGAAGGTCGCAGGACCCGAACTACCAGATTTGGCATGGATTTCGACGGTAATTTTCTTACCCCTGATTTGACTGATAATACCGGGCAGAATTTCCAGCAGAATTGGTTTAGCTGGCAGGGACTTATCAAAATTTGAACGCAGCGAAACAATCCGCAATACNGTAGAATCAACACCATTGACAATTTTCACCTGCCCCGCCCCATCGGTTACGATCGTAGAAGGGTTATTCGGCTCAAGCAGAGTAATATACTGGTTAGGATTAGGCGCATCCCCATCAACCGGGTTCAATGCGGAAACACGGCTAATTTCGCGGTTTTGCGGTTGATCACCGGTGTTTTTGTCAATCAGCGCCAGAACCAGCAAATAGCTGACATAAACCACCAGCGCGATGATCGCCAAAAGCCCGATAAACCCGACAAATTTAATTATCCGCCGACGGGTTTTATAACGCGATGTTAAATCCGGCTCATGGTCAGGACCATCATATTCCTCGTCATCATCATACTGTAACACCGGCTCGGGCGCAGCAACCGGTTGCTGCACAGTAACCGATGGTGGCGCGACCTCTTGATGGCTTGAAATAACAGGCTCTGGCGGAATTATCGGCNCTNCCNGACTGGNTGAAANANTTTCCACAGGNGGTGGCACTGGCCGTGCNGGNGTTTCCGNTTGAACAGNTTCAACGGAAGGAGCACTTGAAGGGGGNCTTGAAAACTCNTCTTCAATTTTTGAAATGGATTGTTCNAGGATATCCCTTTGTCGCTGGGCAATAGCNGGCGTTACATCACCCTTGCGCTCTATCATCCGNGCCAAAGCAGCNCGGGAAGANTGATAAATTTGCTCNCGAATAACAGGATTACCNGAATCCTGCTTGAACAAAGCCTGCCTAATCAATTCATCGAATTTTGCCACAATAGCCCCGTTGACTAATACCGCGCACCTGATCCTTCTATCGAATTTGCTCCGCTTTGCAACGCAATTGTCACGCGCTAGCTTATAAACATTCGACAAGTGGCAATCCAGCGATACCCCGCCCCAAACTTACCTGTTTATGTTTGAAATATTACTTTGTCCAAAATCAGACCAAGCACTGCAAATTTTCCAAACCCGCGATTGAAAANGGACAAGAAACAAATTATAAATTACGTTTACGAAAACGTAAATTTCAGCTTTTCAGGAGATAATAATTGGCCCTACCAGACATTCTTAAAAACAACCTATCCGTACCGGTAGTGGCAGCACCCCTGTTTATTATTTCCCACCCGGAATTGGTGATTGCCCAGTGCAAGGCTGGCGTTGTGGGTTCCTTCCCCGCACTGAATGCACGCCCAATCGAACAACTGGACGATTGGCTNGCGCAAATNACCGAGGAACTGGCCANTTATAAGGCAGCNAACCCGGATAAGAAGGTCGCCCCCTTCGCGGTCAACCAGATCGTCCATGGTTCAAATAACCGCCTTCAAAAAGATGTTGAACTTTGNGTAAAATACAAAGTNCCCATCGTCATCACATCCCTTGGCGCNGTGCCGGAAATCAATGATGCGATCCATTCCTATGGCGGNATTGTGCTGCATGATATCATCAACAATCGTCACGCCAATTCTGCTATNCGCAAGGGTGCTGACGGGTTGATTGCGGTTGCAGCNGGTGCGGGAGGCCANGCAGGCACNCTNTCCCCNTTCGCACTNATNCAGGAAATCCGCGANTGGTTTGACGGNCCGTTATTGCTATCGGGCGCNATTGCCAATGGCGGNGCCATTCTGGCNGCCCAGGCCATGGGAGCAGATCTCGCCTATATCGGCTCGCCCTTTATCGCCACCAATGAAGCCCGCGCCGTCGATGAATATAAACAAGCCATTGCCGATTGCAGCGCGGTTGATATCGTATATTCAAGCCTGTTTACNGGCGTCCATGGCAANTANCTCAAGCCTTCCATCATCAAGGCAGGCATGGACCCGGACAACCTTGCCGATGGCGACGTTAGCAAAATGAGCTTTGCCACCGGCGACGGAGCAGCTGTAAAAGCTTGGAAGGATATCTGGGGCAGCGGTCAGGGCATTGGTGCCATCAAATCCGTTACTTCTGCTGGAGAATATATTGAAAAACTGGCCAGCGAATACGAAGCTGCCAAAGCAAAGATCTGCTAAATGCAAAATTCCTATGATGTCATTATCGTCGGCGCGGGAGCAGCAGGCATGTTCTGCGCCGCCACCGCCGGCCAACGCGGGCAATCGGTGCTCATCGTCGATCATTCTAAAAGTGTTGGTGAAAAAATCAGGATCTCCGGTGGCGGCCGCTGCAACTTCACCAATATAAACACCGACCACCGCGCATTTTTATCGCAAAACAAACACTTCGCNAAATCNGCCCTTTCNCAATATACCCACCACGATTTCATCGCNCTGGTAGATCGATATGGCATTGATTGGCANGATAAAGGCCTNGGNCAATTATTTTGCGATGGCAAATCCAGCCAGATCATTGATCTGCTGTTGAGCGAAATGTCGGAAGCCTCCGTTGAACTTCGGATGGATACTGTTGCAACCGATATCATCAAGTTTGACGAGCATTTCGAACTCCGCCTGAATGGTCAAAAAACCCAATGCAAATCGNTGGTGATNGCCACTGGCGGCAAATCCATTCCCAAGATTGGCGCAACCGGTTTTGGCTATCAGGTCGCAGAACAATTCGGCCTCAACATCATCGAGACCCGCCCGGCCCTCGTNCCNCTGACTTTCGAGAAAAAACTGCTTGAAGAAACATCGAAACTTTCCGGTATCTCCACCGANGCACGCATCATTTGCAACGGCACCTCATTCGATGAGGCGCTTCTCTTCACCCATCGNGGTCTAAGCGGCCCTTCCATTCTGCAAATCTCCAGCTATTGGCGCGAGGGCGATGAGATCATCATTTCCCTGCTGCCCGATGTGGACGTGTTGGCCCTGCTAAAACAAGCCCGTAACGATCACGGCAAAAAAGCCATAGGTACAATCATCGCGGAATTGCTCCCGGCCCGCCTTGCAGATTTTCTGGTAACAAACCAACAATGGGACGGCACGATTGGCGACCAGTCCAACGCAGAATTGGAAGCAATTGCCGCCATCAACCATTGGAACATCAAACCCGCAGGTTCCGAAGGCTACAGAACAGCCGAAGTCACCCTGGGCGGCGTTGATACCAATAATTTGAGCAGTAAAACCATGGAATGCAAATCCGTTCCCGGTCTTTATTTTATCGGTGAAGTCGTCGACGTAACAGGTTGGCTCGGTGGCTATAATTTCCAATGGGCATGGTCATCTGGGTGGGTAGCGGGCCAAAGCATGAATTAAAGTACTTCCCGAAAAGTGGGAACCGGTTTTCGGATGAGACGTGCGTAAGAACAAAAAATTAGAGCGCTTGAGCGATTCAACGAAAAGCGAATGCGCTCTAAGGTATGAACTAGAGGTTACAGATGTTTTTCTATGCTTCAAAGATTCTGGGTGCGCTGCTTCAGCCCTCATTCATGACAATCGCGCTGCTACTGCTGGGNTTTATNCTCTCAGTCACAAAATACAAAAAACTGTCCCGCGCAACACTGNCATTTTCAGTTTTNAGCCTGTTGATGATATCATTTTCACCANTGGGTTATTGGCTACTCGTTCCNCTTGAGGAGCGCATTGCCAAACCNCCTCTCCCTTACGCTGTGCACGGCATCATCATACTCGGNGGCGGGTTTGATAATACCGTATCCACCGCCCGCGANATTTCTGAAATGAACCGGTCCGCCGACCGNTTTGTNGAAGGCATNATTCTGGCGAAAAAATTTCCAGATGCNAAAATTCTCTTTTCGGGAGGCTCCGCCAGCATATTATCCNAAACNAAGGCTGGNGCATTGGTGGCAGAACCGATGTTTATTGATCTCGGCATCAAAAAATCACGGCTGGTACTGGAATCAAAATCCCGTAACACATACGAAAATGCGGTCTATTCCTTCGAAAGTGTAAACCCAAAACCATGGGAAAACTGGTTATTGATAACGTCAGCATTCCACATGCCACGATCGCTTGGCATTTATCGAAAAATAGGATGGAAGAATGTTATTCCCTGGCCGGTAGATTACCAAACCAGAGGTTCTGAGGATTATGTCAAATTTTCACCATATCCAAACAAGACCATTGGGCGCACCGACCTTGCCGTAAGAGAATGGATCGGCCTGCTGGCCTATTGGATCACCGGAAAAACCGACNCNCTNTTTCCNTCNNATCCCTAGTCGCTCATCACNCGAGCAAATCCGGATACNGTNATTGAGCTACNNGGNTNATCAGAAAATTCTGCTTTCAATCTNGATTTAGCTCCCATGTCTTCGCCNTGAATAATNTCAATTGAATTACCGTGGGGCCATCCCAAATCACGCAAATATCCGNAAAGAGCTGCAGCCGCAGCCCCTGTTGCCGGATCTTCAAGCACACCGCCTGATGCAAATGCATTACGCGCGTGAAACAATTGGTCGCTCTCGGCATGGATCAAACTGATCGTCACCAACCCGCCATCCTTCATCAATGTGCGCCCCGCTTCCAGATCATAATCCATCGCGGCCAATTTTGAACGTTCGCGTAGCGCCAATATCAAATGGGTAGCTCCGGCTTCCGCAAATGCTGGCGGAATGCGCAAATCAAGATCATCATAGGAATAGCCAAACAGCGCCAACGCATCCTCAACCAGTGATGGTTCTGCAGGCGCACTTTTCGTCAGTGGCGAACGCAATGCAGCCCAAATCAAATCTCCATCGCACTTGCCTTCAACAGAAATATTGGCCTCATTCAGGCTTAATTGAAAAACATCATCCCCCATTTGCATCGCGAGCGCTGCACCTAATGCAATCGTCGCGTGGCCACAAAACGGTACCTCTGATTCTGGCGAGAAATAACGAACCTGATATCCATCTTCGTTTGGTGTAGCAAAAGCGGTTTCGGAAAACCCGACCTCATGCGCAATCCGTTGCATTTCTTCCGTATCAGGCAATTGATCTTCAATCACCACTCCGGCGGGATTGCCACCGGAATTCCCTTCAGAAAAAGCAGCNATACGAAGTATGTCCATTTNGGTTTCCCATCATATTAATTTGGCTAGGTGCACCGCAATCATGTAGGTAGGTTCAATGAGAAAGCAATATCATTTTCGCCCCAGCCCAAACGGATTTTTTGTATGGGATGTCCACCAGCTAATTGAATTGTCGGCGGACCTCATTCCAGAAGAAATTTCTCTGGATGAGATTGCCGAGATTGACGAAAACTACTGGTTTTACGCTGGTGACATCGAGCCTACGGGAAGAGTAATCGCCGAGCATTTCAAATTGATGATGGAAACCGACTTGCGGTATCCCATCATCCTTTGTTCNAATGGNCGGGTNATGGANGGNATGCACCGCATNCTTCGCGCACTCCATGAGGGNAANTCCACTATCAAATGCGTTCGTTTTNTAGAAGATCCAGACCCAGACTACACTGATGTTCAGCCGACAGATTTGCCCNATTGGGGTCAGGACCCGGTCCCGACCTAGACGTTCTCAATCAGTTAAAATCATAGGNNGCAANTTCAATCAAATTNCCNTCNANATCATTGAAATAGANCGANANCATCTGCCCCATNGCNCCACTNCGTTTGATNGGCCCTTCAATNATTTCCACATTTTCNGCTCCAAGATGCGAGATNACTTCTTCAATCGACCACTCAGTGATCAAACAAATATCACCGGAACCAATNCCNGCAAAATTCAAGNTTTCCATACCAAGCGTTTGCAGATTNATNTTCTGGNTCCCGAAGGCCACAGCTTTGCGGCCCTCACCAAATTCAACAATNTTCATCCCGAGAACNCGCGCAAAAAATTGCGCGGATTTNTCGATATCCCGCACGGTCAAAACCACATGATCCATGTGGCTANTCATAGATTTTTCCATCAAAACCTCAAAATTGCGAGTAGTCGATTTCCTTATTCTTATCGAGATGATTATTCACCGGGTCCATAGGATATTTCAAGCCCGTAGCGCAGTTGAACAGGATCGCAGTATCATCCTCAGAAACCATGCCCTTTGCCAAAGCGGTTTTATAAGCAGCAGCAGTTGCAGCCCCCTCAGGNCAAAGCAGCAGGCCTTCTTCCTTGGCGATAAAATCGCGCGCTTCCATGATTTCTTCNTCCGACAATTTAATACAAAATCCATCGGATTCACGCACAGCACGAATGATCAAAAAGTCACCAACAGCAATCGGCACACGAATACCAGCCGCCACCGTATGGGCATTTTCCCAAAGCGGCGCATGTTCTTCGCCTGCTTCCCAAGCCTTCACGATCGGTGCACACCCCTCAGCCTGAACCGCAATCATGCGCGGCATTGGTCCATCAATCCAGCCCATTTCTTTTAGCTCGTGAAAGGCTTTCCACATACCAATCAACCCTGTGCCACCACCAGTTGGGTAAAAAATCACGTCAGGCAGTTTCCAACCGAATTGTTCGGCCAACTCCAGCCCCATCGTTTTCTTACCTTCGATCCGGTACGGCTCTTTCAGAGTCGAAATATCGAACCAGCCCACAGCTTCCTTGCCACCGCCAACAATTGCACCGCAATCATTGATCAGCCCGTTGACCATATAGGTTTCGCCACCCTGCAGTTGGATTTCGCGAATATTAATCTCCGGCGTATCGGCAGGACAAAGCACCGTCGCGCGCTGCCCGGCACGGCGCGCATAAGCGGCCATCGCGGCTCCTGCATTGCCATTGGTCGGAATTGCCAGATGTTCAATGCCAAATTCTTTGGCCATGGAAACCGC
>JAESSK010000194.1 GCA_016764155.1 Rhizobiaceae bacterium | reverse complement strand
GATCCGAACCACCAATTTATGATCGTCACTATTTATCAAAATCGCGAGCATATTCAGCACTGAACGACGCATACCCATTTGCCGTAACCAATAGGTGCGGCTTGATCAGTTTGTGGAGTTCCGGCAATTTGTGAAACGGAACCGTTGGGTAGCTATGATGCTCGGTGTGATAAGGCATATTCCAAGCAATGGTGCGCACGAAACGGTTTGTGAAAGTTGTTCGTGTGTTTTCAAACATATTTGCCACGAACGGACAACGCCCATGTTCGGCCAAAAGATAAAGGCGCAGAAATGGCTGACCAAGCAGCATCGGAAGAAGCCAAATATAGACTAGGACCAATGTGTTCATCCAGAGGCTCAGGCCGAGCAAGATGGCGTAGCCAATTAGATATCTGCGAGCTTCAGTGGTGATATCATCGCGACGCTTTTGCGGAACAAATGCGCCGTCGTGGCGTCCAGACGCGTTACGAATCAAGGTCTTCATATGACTTATCCAGACAGGAATGCCGGATATGTAGCGAACATATTCTACCCAGGTTTCTGGTTTGGCTTCAGCAAGTTCCGGGTCTTTGTCTGGGATCTGGGTGTAACGGTGGTGCGCCAGGTGAAAAAATCGAAACCATGTTGCAGGCAGAAACAGGATAAACCCGCAAACATGTCCGACCACATCGTTGATCCAGCCGGATTTGAATGGCGTCTTGTGGCAGGTCTCGTGCAGAAGCGTGAACAGGAATACCACCGAAATCCCCTGCACCACCATGATCACCGGCCAGAACGGGACGGCCCATATGATCAGGACTGTAAACAAACCTATCGCGCTCCAATGCCCCGCAAGATGGCGTAGGCCAGTGCTGTCATTGAGTTCAACCAGCGCGATCTTTTGGGCCGTGCTCAGCGACAAACGAAATGCTTTATGATCCACGAATTCTACCTTTGTTGCCGATCCTGATCCAAACATCATCATTTCTATAACGTGAAAATTTGATCAATCGGAAAGGCCAGCTTATCAACATAATATGTCCATGCTTTTTCTTTTCGCCCTGACTGTCGAAAAATTGAGTATAGCCGATATGGCACAGGCGTTGAACTGGAAGGACTAACTTGTTAGGCAGGATTGTTAGCGTATCGGAAAAAATAAGCGTTTCAACCGCTTTTGGAAACCAAACCACCTTTGACAAGATCAGGTGAGAAAGAGCCCGTTATGAACAAGAAAACCTTTCTCACCGCCACCCACTGGGGCGTTTATAGAGCTATTGTCGATGACGGCAAGATCATTCAAATGCAGAATTTTGAGGAAGATACTGATCCCTCGCCTATTGGCCACGGTATCGTGGATGCACTNAATGCNCCAAGCCGCATCACAGCACCAATGGTGCGGGAAAGCTGGTTAAGAGACGGCCCCGGCAGCAACACCCATTTACGCGGTAAGGAAGCATTCGTTGAAGTAACGTGGGAGCATGTTGAAAAACTGGTGGCTGCTGAGATTGCGCGTGTTCGACAAGAACATGGTTCCAACGCAATTTATGCAGGCTCCTATGGATGGGCAAGTGCAGGACGGTTTCATCATGCCCAAAGCCAGTTAAAGCGTTTCTTAAATTGCAGCGGTGGCTTCACCAGATCGGTTTTCACCTATTCATATGCCGCCGCTGAAGCGGTGGTTCCCCATATTTTGGGTTCATTCAGAGAGTTCCTCAACACAACCACAAGCTGGAGTTCAATTGCCAAAGACGGTGAATTGGTTGTGGCCTTTGGTGGGATACCTTTGAAAAACGGTCAAATCGATAGNGGCGGCGTTGGTGTNCATCGTCAAAAAGAAGGNCTGATCAACGCGCAGGCAGCAGGCGTTAGTTTTGTTAATATCAGCCCGCTAAAGAGCGATATGATGGATGAAATGGGCGCTGANTGGCTGGCCGCGCGNCCCAATACTGATGTNGCNCTCATGTTGGGNTTGGCACATACGCTTTATGTCGAGGGCCTGCACAATTNGGAATTCCTNANNCGCTATTGTACCGGGTTTGAANTCTTTGCGNATTACCTCACTGGNNAGACNGACGGTATACCCAAAGACGCTGACTGGGCTGAATCCATCAGTGAAATTGACGCCGAAACAATCCGAAATCTGGCCCGCAGGATGGCAACAAACCGCACCATGATATCGGTTAGCTGGTCGCTCACCCGCCAACATCACGGAGAGCAACCCTATTGGATGGCCATAACTCTGGCTGCGATGCTTGGACAGATTGGTAAGCCAGGCGGAGGCTTCGGTTTTGGCTATTCTGCTACCAACAGCATTGGTGCCGATTATCCTTTATTGTCCGGCGGGTCATTGCCTCAGGGAAAAAACGAGGTGCCAGATTTTATACCCGTTGCACGAATTGCGGACATGTTGCTCAACCCCGGAGGCAAATTTTCATTCGATGGAAAAGAGCATGTCTATCCGGATATTCATTTGGTGTGGTGGGCTGGTGGCAACCCCTATCACCATCATCAAGACCTGAACCGTTTGGCGCAAGCATGGCAAAATCCAGATACGATCATATGCAATGATTGGTGCTGGAACACCACGGCGAAGCGTGCAGATATTGTTCTGCCGTGCACCACCCATGTGGAACGAAATGACGTAAGTCTGTCTCAAAGAGACAGCTACATGATCCGCATGGAAAAGGCAGTTAATGCTCCGGGGAAAGCACGAAATGATTATGATATTTTTCGAGGTATTGCCCGATGGATGAACATCGAACCAAAGTTTTCTGCAGGCCGGGAAGCCGATGACTGGATACGATGGATTTATGACCAAACCACCGTTTCTGACGGAAAGGCGGGGGACCTCGCGTCCAATCAGGTTCTCGACAAGAATGGTAGCAGTACCTCTCTGGAAATCCCTGATTGGGAAACCTTTTGCGAGAAAGGTTGGCATCGATTTGAAGCGCCATCCAAACCGCGCGTCATGTTAAAATCTTTCATCTCGGACCCGGATAAAAACCCACTCAGCACTCCAAGTGGAAAAATTGAAATTTTCTCTAAAACGGTTGCCGATTTCAAATACGAAGATTGCCCGGGTTATCCTGTTTGGCGGGAGCCTTATGAATGGATTGGAAACGCCGACGCAAACCAGCTGCATCTTATTTCCAATCAGCCAGCTACCAAATTACATTCGCAACTTGATCAGGGAGCGACGAGCCGTAGCGGCAAAATAGATAGTCGCGAACCGGTGATGATCCATCCNGATGATGCCGCGAANCGAAACATCGCNAANAACGATGTTGTAAGATTGTTCAACANNCGNGGNGCNTGTCTGGCTGTTGCGGTGATTTCAGACACTGTTCGTTGTGGCGTAATTCAGATGAGCACCGGGGCTTGGTGGGATCCTGATGAAACCGGNCTATGTCGTCACGGTAATCCCAATGTGCTGACACGAGATTCAGGAACTTCAAGTCTAGGCCAAGGCCCAACGGCGCACACCTGCCTAGTCGAAATTGAGAATTTTATCGGAGAAACACCGGGAATTAAAGCATTTGATCCGCCCGAAATTATCAGTATCTGACACCTTGTTTCGGGGGCAATGAAAATTGATCGGCCCCATCGGCTGGTCCAGTTTTTGGGAAGCACGTCAGGGGGCAAGCAGACATCGCGCCAGAAAGGCCAGATGAAAGCCCGTTGTCGGCGTTGCGGCTTGGTTTTTGCAGTTACCTAGGTGTCTGGAAGCTATAGCTCTGCCATCCATGGTGGATTAGCGCCAGCTTTTGATACGGTGTGCGCTGCGACCTTCACTGCCAATTGAAGCGCAGGTTTCAAATCTTCGACTGAAACGTTGTTTAGGTGATTTTTTGTAAGAAGTTGGCTCCGCTGAAGCCCCGTCAGAAAACCTGCGTTGAACGTGTCACCGGCACCAATGGTATCAACGACTACGGTGTTCATTGCTGGGTGCTTGATCGAACCGTTGCGCGTATATGCGGTGACGCCTTTCGAGCCTTCTGTCAACAACACAACGCTTGTGGCTCCATCAAGCCACATATTGATCAGGTCATTTGTAGGCTTGCCATCAGCAATCCAGTCGAGATCTTCATCAGACACTTTCACAATGTCCGCCATTGCGATCATTCTGTTTATGCGGCCCCTATGCATTGCAGCATCTTGAATAACATCGGTGCGAATATTGGGGTCAAGTGACAGCACCTTATTCAGGTTGTTTGTCATCAAGGCTTCGTAAGCGGCTCCACAAGGTTCGGCTATCAGGCTAACTGCACCAAAGTGAAGCGCAGAAATCGTGTCATTTAAATTGGGAAGTTGTGAACCTTCCAAACTTCGCAATGCAGAGTTTTCGTCAAAAAAAGAATACTGCGCCTGACCGTCCGTCAGCTTAGCAAATGCAATCGTCGTAGGGTTCGATAATCTAATACAATTGCTGGTGTCCACATTGGAATGATTGAGATAATCAATCAGNTGNTTNCCAAACATGTCCGTTGATAAGGATGAGAAAAACCCTGCGTCTTCACCAAGGCGGCCTAGTGCAATTGCGGTATTGAAAATGGCGCCACCTGGCACCGGCAAAAACCCTTGCCCACCGCCTTCAATTTCTCTCGGCAACATATCGATGAGCGCTTCACCACAACAAAGGATCATCAGAGATGAAGTCCGGTTTGCTCGTCGAAGAGGTGGATATTCGTTTTAGCTGCATCGAAATGCAGTGTGTCGCCACGTTTGATTTTGCCAAGCGATTCAAACTTGGCAATAAATTCAATGCCGGATTTTGTGATCAAATGCGCCAGTACGTGNTCGCCCAATTGTTCCACGACTTCAAGTTCACCTGAGATAATGGCTTTTTGTTTGGTGCATTGCTTGAGGTGTTCAGGACGAATTCCGACCTCAATTTTNTCNGNTTTCGNTGCAGCCTTGCTTGTGATCTTTTTTCCACCAATGCTGAAACCGGATTTGGATTTATCCGATTTGAAAAAATTCATAGCCGGGCTNCCAATGAAGCCGGCAACAAACCTGTTTTCTGGATTTTCATACAGGGTCATTGGCGCTCCACATTGTTCTATAATGCCGTCGCGTAGAACGACAATCTTATCAGCCAATGTCATGGCTTCCACTTGGTCGTGCGTGACATAGACCATGGTTGACCCGAGCCGTTCATGGAGGCGGGCAATTTCGAGGCGCGTTTGACCGCGCAAAGATGCATCAAGATTAGAAAGCGGTTCATCGAATANGAAAACATCNGGNTCGCGNACAATTGCACGGCCAATAGCGACGCGNTGGCGCTGGCCGCCGGATAGAGCACGAGGCGTGCGCTCCAGATAGTCTTCTATATGAAGAATTTTGGCGGCNCCCCGGACTTTACGATCAATCTCATCNTTGGGTGTNTTCATCTGCTTCAGGCCAAACGCCATATTGTTATAGACNGTCATATGCGGATAGAGCGCATAGGTTTGGAACACCATNGCAACGCCGCGTTTGGATGGGGCAATCTCGTTCACCAACCGATCTCCAATGAAAATGTCTCCACCCGAGATTTCTTCCAATCCCGCAATCATGCGCANGAGAGTTGATTTACCACAGCCTGATGGACCCACGAAAACAACAAACTCACCGTCTTCGATATCCAGATCAACACCGTGAATTACCTGTGCGTCGCCGTACGACTTTGTAACGTTTTTNATAGTTAGACCGGCCATTTCAATTCCATTTCATGAATAGCAGAAACAAGTTTAGACACGAATTGCGGATNGTTATCCGGCAACTCTGCCCAAAGCTGTTTGGTTCTGGCAAAAGTTTCTTCTTGTCCCTTGGCGAGCAAGGGTTTCAACTGATCCCAATGGGGCTCGTGATAACGAATATGCNTTTGGTCGTTCGCAAAGCGGCGCGCATATACATACCAACTGGCAATGCAGGCAATGGTGTTATGCGGCATGGTGTTCTGGCGCAGGCAAGCTTCCAAAGTAGGGCGGATATAGATGGGCATTTTGGAATAGCCATCCATGCAAATACGTTCCAATTGGTCGGCGATAGCCTCATTGGAAAAGCGTGCTGCAATTTTTGCCAAATAGGCATGTTTGTCGAAAGGTAACTCTATTTCCAGACCCTGTAGAACTTCTTCAGTCTCAAAAGCATCGAAGAATGCCCGTAAGTGCGGATCGTTAAAGGCCTCGTCAAACGTGGTGTAACCAGCCAAAGCCCCAAGATAGCAAAGCCCAGTGTGCCCGCCATTTAGAATTCGGATTTTNGCTTCTTCATANGGATCAACATCCCNAACCACTTCAACACCACNTTGNGTAAGGTCTGGCATGGGGGCTTTAAATTTATCTTCTAAAACCCATTGGATGAAGCTTTCGCTGTGGATGGGACTTAAACGATTTCCCGAAAAAATATTGCCAATTTCTGCTTTCAATTTATCCGTCGCGCGGGGGGTAATTCGGTCCACCATGGAACAGGGGAAGCTCACATTGTCTTCCACCCAACTGTGCAGTTCCATATCCCCAATGTGCTGCAAATACGTTAGAAAATTGGCCTCCAACATGTGGCCATTGGATCGAATATTATCGCAACATAAAATGTTCAACGGCTGGCCATGTGCCTCAACCCGCCGCCTGAGTGCTTTGGTAAGATAGGCATAAACCGACTTTGATGCATGCCCTGCAATTTCGCTATCTATCACCGGGTCACTGATGTTTAGCGACGCATCATCTTTGAGGTAATAGCCACTTTCAGAAACTGTGATTGTAACGGTGTGAACGGAAGGGAGACCTAGTAAATCTTCTGCTTGTTTGGCTTGGCTCGACCAGTCCACAAACATGCAATGGGAACGCACAAGACGCAAATCACGCGCGCCATCAGGTGACGTAGTCTTTAGCAAATAGCCATTCTCAACCGCCTGAGCCGACTGAAAAGCTGCAGCCTCAGATGGGCGTAAATTGACGGCCGCAATGCCCCAACCCAGATCCCCGCTGACTTCCATGTAGTCGTCAATATAGACGGCTTGATGCGCGCGGTGAAAAGCGCCATAGCCGAGATGGACAAAGCCAATATCGCATTTTTCGCGATCATAAGTCGTGGCGTGCACCTTGACCTCAATTGTATCATTCTCCACTGGCATCAAGCGTTTTCCCTCTCTTTTGGAGCCAACTCGCGCAGAGCTGTTTCACGAAATTTTTTCGGCGTAGTACCCTTCATCTTCAGGAAATGACGATTGAAATTGGCAATATTTTGAAAGCCAACTGCAAAGCAGATTGAGGCAATTTTTTCATCAGTCGAATAGAGCATTGAGCAGGCTTGACTGATACGCACACGATTCACGAATTCAACGAATTTGTTGCCTGTGATGCGCTGGAAATTGCGCGTAAAGGCTGGCGCACTCATACTGGCAATATTGGCCGCAATTTCCACGGACATTTCTTCCGCATAGTTTTGCGTAATGTAGTCTACCACTTCGGCTATGCGGGCCTGCTTGGAATTGCCCTCGGCCTGAATAATCCCTGCAACTGATAGTGGCTTTTTTTCTGCATGTTCATTGACGCGCACAAGAAAGCGTAAAAAGGCAACAATACGCTCCGCCCCGCGCGTGTTGTGAATGCGTTCGAAATGGCCACGGGCAAAGGTTGGATTGAAACCAGTGAATTCAATGCCGGATTTGGCAAGCTCAAACATGGCTTCCATTTCCCGGAACTCGGGAAAGGCCATTGTCAGATGATCAAGACTCTCCTGACTGAATTGGACCAACATATCGCGCGTTTCAACCGGCTCAGGATTGGCAACTTCATCGGTGATCCAATTGTGCGGCACATTGGGCCCGATCATAAACAGTGAACCGGGCTTAAACTCACCGATATAGTCTCCAACGAAGGTTTTGCCCCGTGTCGATATAATCAGATGCAGCTCATATTCCGCGTGGCTGTGCCAGCGGCAAAGATCAGTCGGCCAACCGTGTTCGACATAGCGGATCGTTTCCGTCGCCCGGTCAACATATTCAAACTCTGGTTGGATAATGGACATTTTTACCTCAACACACTTCCACCATCAACGCACAAAGTTTGGGCGGTGATGTATTGGGACTGATCAGATGCAAGGAAGACAGCGACGCGGGCCACTTCAAACGGCTTTCCCATGTAGCCAAGAGGCACAGCTTCGCCCACTTCGCGTTTCTTCTCGCCAGGTTTTTTGCCCTCAAATTTGGCAAACAAGGCATCAACATCCTTCCACATCGGCGTGTCTATGACGCCGGGTGAAATGGCATTCACCCGTATCTTGTGTGGTGCAAGCGCAAGGGCTGCTGATTGAGTGTAGCTAATGACAGCTGCCTTGGTTGCACAATAATGCGCAACTAATGCTTCGCCACGATGGCCTGCTTGACTGGCTAGATTGATTATCGAGCCAGCGCTCCCCTCTTTCACCATGGACTGCGCCACCGCTTGCATCACCACATAAGCGGCACGAACATTTAAACCGAAAAGGCGGTCAAATTGATCAAGATCAGCGTCGAGAATAGACCCCATGTCAAAGATCGCAGCATTTTATCGTTAAATGAAGCCAATGAAAAACTAGCTGAAGCTAAGCAATTCGACGCTTTTAATCGTATGTCGGCC
>JAESSK010000193.1 GCA_016764155.1 Rhizobiaceae bacterium | reverse complement strand
TGCACCACACTCTGGAAATCAGGCGGTGCCAGCATTCTATGGATCACATGAGTGCCATGCCAACCGACAACCACAAACAATACTCTCGCAATCACTACCGATAATGCGGCACCCTTGAGGCCCAATCCGAGCCCGAAAATCAAAACTGGATCAATAATTGCAGCGGCGATTCCTGAAGAAAGCGTCACATACATGGCGCGGCGCGCATCCCCTTGCGCGCGCAAGAGGGATGAAAAACCAATACCAATTCCCATCAATGGAATTGAGGGAATAACGATATGCATGAATTCAAGCGCTTTTGTGTGGGTTTCCCCTCTTGCGCCCAACAAGTGCAACATTTCCCCCGCCAGCGGGAACATAATCGCGGCAATCGCGCAACACATCAAAAACATGAAAATTAGACTGGCTGTAGCTGCTTTTTTTGCGGACAGTATGTCCCCGGCACCGATGGCTCTGGCGGTTAAAGCGGTCGCGGCAATTGAAAAGCCGATGCAAAAGGATATGGAGAAAAACATGATGGTCGCGGAATAGCCGATAGCGGCTGCCAATTCCTGAATGCCGAGGAGCGAAATGTAGAAAAGATTGGCCAGATCAACCACAAAAATCGCCACCAGACCGATCGCTCCAGTCGAGGTCATAACGAGCACATGACGCATGGTTGAACCGGTCAGAAAAACCGCGCCTTTATCGTCATTCATTTTTGTGGCTGGCTTCATCTGCTACTCCCGCTATTGTCCCAATAGAACAATAGGTAATATCTCTGGATTTTTTTACGATAGCGGCTTATGCAGATTGCGCAGCACGCTGATATTTTCNACTGTAACGGCACTTCCCGAAANGTGGGAACCGATTTTCGCACAACAAGTGCGTAGAAATGTTATCACATGATTGATTTAAATAAATTGGAAATAGATGCCCAGCGTCTGGTCGCAGCAGCGATCAAAGCGGGTGCCGACCATTGCGATGTAGTTGTTGCCCATGGGCAGTCAATGTCAATAAGTATCCGCGAGGGCAAACAGGAAAATTCTGATCGCTCCGAGGGCGATGGAATTTCGCTNAGAGTTTTTTGCGGCAAGAAAATTGCCAGCATCTCTGCCAACCAGATGGACGATATNGANGCCTTGGCCGAGCGNGCAGTNGCGATGGCGAAAGTNTCACCGGAAGANCCGTTTCAGCAATTGCTGGAAGAAAGCCTGTTCATTGATCAACAGCTTATAAAAAGCCGGATTGAAGAACTCGACCTGTTCGATCCCTTCATCCCCGATGCTGATTTTTTGAGCAATTACGCGCNCGCCTGTGAAGAAGCNGGACTGGCGGTAGAAGGTGTNGATAAATCCATGGGAGCCGGNGCCAGTTGGGGCGTNTCNGGTTTCGTNCTTGCCACATCGGCAGGCTTTTCGGGNAACTTCAAACGCTCAAGATTTTCAGGCTCCGCAGCCATGGTTGCAGGCGAGGGCACTAAAATGGAGCGCGATTACGATTTTAGCTCCAAGGTCTATTTTGAAGATATGGTCGCTGCCGAAATACTNGGAAAAAATGCCGGCGATAAAGTTGTCCGGCGCATTAACCCGCGTCAGGTTGCAACAGCNGCNGTTCCAATCATNTTCGATAAACGCGTATCNAATGGCATTTTGGGCTGTTTGATGGGGGCGATAAACGGTGCNTCAATTGCCAGAAAAACAAGTTTTCTGCGCGATGAAATGGGAAAACCGGTCGCCGCAGATAATATTACCGTCATTGATGATCCATTGATCAAAAGAGGNGCNGCCTCACGTCCCTTCGACGGCGAAGGCATGTCGTGTGATGCAATTAATTTTGTCGATAATGGTGAATTGCANCAATGGGTTCTCGATGGTGCAACCGCACGCGANCTTGATNTAAAAAGCAATGGTCGCTCGGCGCGTTCAGGNTCNGGCACCTCGCCATCATCCACCAATTGTTATATGCAGGCAGGTGAACAAAGTGCTGAAGCGATGATTTCCGATATCAAAAGCGGGCTTTATCTGAGCGAAACCATCGGTCACGGTATCAACATGGTTTCGGGCGATTATTCAAAAGGTGCTTCCGGCTTCTGGATCGAGAATGGCGAAATCACCTACCCCGTTGCCGAGATCACCATTGCCGGTAATCTAAAGGACATGTTTATGAACATGACCCCGGCCGATGATCTGGAATTCAAATACTCAATCAATGCGCCAACACTGCGGATTGATGGCATGACCGTTGGAGGGAAATAATCCTTGAACGCGCAAAACCAAAACCAGGAAGATATGGCTCTTTTGAGCGAAGTCGCTAAAGAGGCCGGCGATATTGCGTTGAAGTTTTTTCGTGCCAGCAATGAAGTCTGGATGAAAAAAGGAAATTCACCCGTTTCCCAAGCCGATTTGGCAGTGAACGAATATCTTTTAGAAAAATTGCGCAGCGCCCGGCCGGATTATGGCTGGATGTCGGAAGAAAACGAAGACGACCAAAGCCGTTTAACCAGTCAGAGAACCTTCATTGTCGATCCNATTGATGGCACAAGGGGCTTNATCGCCGGTGTCGATGAATGGTGCATCTCNGTGGCAGTTGTCGAAGCAAATGATCCGGTAGCAGCNATCCTGCACGCACCGGCTATGGGTGATACNTACTGCGCNACTAANAGNACACCGAGCACGATGAACGGANCGNAAATNNCNGTATCANCGCCNGATCCGGTGAAATCCATCACNGCCTCTCGCAAGCTCAACGAATTGTTCGAGCAAGCTTACGGCGATACANTGGAAGTTGCAGACTATATTCCATCCTTGGCTTTGCGAATTGCCATGGTTGCCAATGGCAGAATTGATGCCGCTTTTGCCAGATCGGGCGCCAATGACTGGGATGTGGCCGCAGCAGATTTGATACTGTTGCAGGCAGGTGGTAATTTGAGCGATACAAAGGGTGAGAAACTGTCCTATAACCGTGAAAAAGTGAATGTTCCGGCACTGATTGCTGCGGGTCAGAAAACACAACAACAAGTGATGGCTCTGTTGGANAAAGGCGGGTTTCTCAAATAGNGGAGAANCGCGAAAACAATAAGAAAAAGCATGTTGGATGANACCCNTTCACCCCCACATGNTTGAAGTGTAAAAAANGTGCNTAAAAATTTTGGAGACTCATGAAAATGTCTGAAGAAAATGAAAACAAACAGCTGTTACATCTGGTGTTTGGCGGAGAATTGACCGACCTTCAGGGTGTTAATTTTCGCGATCTGAAGGACCTGGATGTGGTTGGCATCTTCCCCGACTTTGCATCGGCAAAAGTTGCATGGAAATCCAAGGCGCAGATGACGGTAGATAACGCCCATATGCGCTATTTCATNGTTCATTTGCACCGGCTTTTGGATCCAGACGGGGATGGCATTGCCGGNTAATCTGGTNGTTTTCNATCTGTAAATATGTCTGACCCAAAAATGACGCCTACACCCAAACGTAGAAAGCGAACCCCGCGNTGGATTCGTAATACCGGCCGTTTCGTTTCCGAAGGCCGCTGGACNGCGCCTGTCGTNTCGACCATNGCAATTTGGTATTTAAAGCTGGTCTATAGTACCAANAAAATTATCGCGGAACCGGCGGACGTTCTGGAAAAGATAAAACCGTTGCAGCCGATCATTACAGCGGTTTGGCACGGGCAGCATATATTGGTTCCAGCCATTCCTATCGGGATTAATGCGTCAGTCATGATCTCAAAGAGCCTTGATGGGGAAATCACCGCGCGCGTGGCCGAGCACTTTGGCAANCAGACCATCCGNGCNTCNGGCGGCAGGGACCAAAAGCAAACTNTGAAAAAAGGTGGNATCACCGGGTTTCTGGAAATGCTGGCAGCATTGAAGGATGGCCGCAACGTGGTNCAGACAGCNGATGTACCCAAAGGNACGCCGCGCCGAGCCGGTATGGGCATCATCTCCCTTGCACAAAAGTCTGGACGGCCCATTGTACCCCTTGCAATTGCATCCAGCAGGCGGCATGTTTTTAGCAAGGCTTGGGACCGGGCGGCACTCAGTTTGCCTTTTGGCACAACGGGTATCTGCGTTGGTGAATTNATTTATGTACCCGCAGAAGCGNATGCNGATGAATTGGAACTCTGTCGGATGAAACTGGAAACTGTTTTGAACGATACAACCGTACGCGCCTACGCGCTGACAGGGGTGCCCGAGTGAGCNACATTCTGGCAAGNNTGACACTTCANAGTTACCGCATTTTGGGGTCTATCATTTANCCCTTNATGGGNCCGTTTNTGGTGTTGCGCGCCAAAAAGGGNAAGGAAGATCGCGAGCGTCGATATGAGCGCTATGGTTATCCCAGNGCCAGAAAACCCAANGGGCCAATCGTCTGGTTTCANGCNGCCAGTGTCGGCGAAGTTCTTGCCGTNATTCCCCTCATTAAGAGGGTCAACAAATTGGGCATAAATTCAGTCATAACCACGGGCACTGTGACATCGGCAGAGATCGTCAAAGACCGTCTGCCAAAGGGTACTTTCCATCAATATGTACCGCTGGATTTGAGACCGGCAGTGAGGCGTTTTTTAGACCATTGGAAACCGGATCTTTCGGTATTCACCGAATCTGAAATCTGGCCGATGACCGTATTGGAACTGGGCGCGCGCCGTATTCCACANGTGCTTGTTAATGCCCGAATGTCAGACCGTTCCTTCGCCAGATGGAAAAAGGCGCGACCGCTTGCAAGTGCCTTGTTTGATTATTATTCCCACGTGATTGCCCAGTCAGANATAGACGCCGAGCGGTTTCGCACCCTCGGNGCAAGGCCNGTGGTGGTNTCGGGAAATTTGAAAGTGGATACCGAAGCCTTGCCGGTTGTCGGAGACGAATTANANCGGGTATCGGCAATGATNAATGGCCGCCCGTGCTGGGTTGCAGCCAGTACCCATAAGGGTGAAGAAAAAATCGCGGGNAGTGTTCATTTANCCATTGCTGAGCGAATTCCCGACCTNTTGACCATCATTGTTCCAAGACATCCNGATCGNGNCGATGACATCGNTGCCGAGTTGAAAGAGGCNGGATTGAAGGTTGCACGACGTAGNCATGGTGAAGAGATCGAAGCTGATACCCAGATTTATNTGGGCGATACAATCGGTGAAATGGGACTCTATTTTCGACTGGCAAGTGTCGCGTTTATCGGCAGAAGTCTGGTCGGGACCGGTGGGCAAAATCCGCTGGAACCTGCAATGATCGGAACCGCAATCATCTCCGGACAACACGTCCACAATTTCCGCGACGCCTATCGCAATTTGTTGAAATCGGGCGGCGTGCGTATGGTGGGTGACGAAAAAATGCTGGCCGATAATGTAGAATTTTTGCTGGAACATGAGGATGGGCGTGCGCAAATGGTTGCCGCTGCCAAAGAAACCGTGGAGGGCATGCGTGGTGCGCTCGATGCGACCATCCTCGTACTCGATTCTTACACTTTCCCGCTCACCGTGAAGCGGGATCTTGAGGAGATGAATTAGTGGCTCTCGATGAAGCCCCGGATTTTTGGTGGGGCAAGGCAAATTGGCAGGCATGGGCACTCGCACCCCTTGCTTACCTCTATGGCAAAGGAGCTACAAAGCGCATGATGCAGGCGCCTTCGGGCAGCGTCGATGTGCCGGTGATCTGCGTTGGTAATTTCATCGCCGGAGGTGCCGGAAAAACCCCTACGGCTCTCCATCTGGCGAAATTTGCAATGCTTGCCGGTTTGAAGCCGGGTTTTCTATCGCGAGGATATGGCGGCGGTGTCTCGATCACCACGCTGGTTAATCTGAAGCAGCATAACGCCCACGATGTGGGGGATGAACCATTATTGCTAGCCCAACTCACAACCACTGTGGTTTCAGCCAATCGCTTGGCGGGTGCAAAAATGCTGGTTCAGCAGGGTTGCAACCTGATTATCATGGATGACGGTTTTCAAAACCCGCAATTACAAAAAGACTATTGTTTGGTCGTGGTTGACGCTGAACGTGGCATCGGGAATGGATATTCAATGCCCGCTGGTCCTCTGCGTTTGCCTCTGCGTGCACAATTGATGAAGGCTGATGCAATTTTGGTGATCGGCAATGCGCCCGGTGCCGATAGTGTTATTCGAATGGCGGCCCGTGCTGCAAAACCAATCTTTCAGGCGAGAATAAACCCGATCAATAAAGCTGCCTGGAAAGGCAAACAAGTCATTGCCTATGCTGGCATTGCCAACCCGCAAAAATTCTTCAATTCATTGGCCGAAGCAGGTGCCGAGGTCGTCGAAGCGCTGCCATTTGGTGACCACCACGCCTATAGCGAAGAAGAGGCGCAAGAACTAATCAACAAAGCAAAATTGCGCAATATGATGCTGGTCACCACGTCCAAGGATAAGGCACGGCTAAGGAGCACCCATAAGCATTTGATGCGATTAAGCGAGGTTTCCAACGTGTTGAATGTTGGGTTGGTATTCGATGAACCATCAGCCCTGCAACGCATCGTGCTTGAAGCCATAGCCAGTTCAAAAAAACGTATTTTGGAACGGCGCTAGAAAATACGCCGTTTTACAATGGGCGCAACTTTTGCTAGATAATGCAAAGTTTATGAGCACAGGTAACGAGTACAATGAACCGATTTGAAGGCCCGGGTTCGGGCGAAGCAAAAATCAAATATCTCGACGGCGATTATCATGTGGTCGCGCCAGGGGCATTCGTGCGCTGCGCCATCACGGGAACGCCGGTTCCTCTGGAAGAGTTGAAATATTGGAGCGTTGCGCGCCAAGAAGCCTATCTCGATGTTATCGCTTCGCTAAAAGCTGAGACCGAATAGTTCTACCTTCCAAACAGCCGCTCAATGTCTTTCAGACTTAATTCGATGTAAGTCGGGCGTCCGTGATTGCACTGGCCAGCATTTGGCGTGACTTCCATCTGCCGCAACAAGGCGTTCATTTCATCCCCTTTTAGAAGACGGCCAGAACGTACCGAGCCATGACATGCCATGGTGGCTGCCACATATTCCAGCCGGTCCTTCAAGCCATCTGAACTTCCCCATTCAGCAATTTCATCGGCAAGGTTGCGGATCAGTTCGCCAGCATCAACTTCGCCCAGCATCGCAGGGGTTTCACGAACTGCGATGGCACCGGGACCAAATTGTTCGATCGCTAGTCCTAGCTTTTCAAGCGCTTCGGCGTGTTGCACAAGGCGGTTCACGTCTTCTTCCGGTAGTTCAACAACTTCTGGAATGAGCAGAAGTTGCGATGGTATCCCGCCCTCCATCCCAACTTTCAGCGCTTCATATACAATACGCTCATGGGCCGCGTGCTGGTCAACAATAATCAGCCCGTTTTCGGTCTGAGAAACAATATAATTCTTGTGTAATTGCGCCCGTGCAGCACCCAAGGGGTGGTTTTCTTCAGCGGCAATCTGCACCTCATCCACATCGGTCATGCTACCGCTAGGGGCAGAAAACGACGTGCTCTCATGGGAAAATTCAGACTGTGCCTCCTGAAATCCATTTGGCGCAGGCTCCGGGCGATAGGCCGATTGTCTCCAGTCAAAATTGGTGTTTCCCGCACCTTGATAGGAAGAACTACCCGATTGGGCGAATTCACCCGGCTTGAAGGCCTTCATAATACCGTCGGTCCCCTCACTGGAAGCAAGGTGTCCTGCCTGCGCGAAAGCCTGCTTAAGTGAGCCGACAATCAATCCGCGAACAAGGCCCGGATCACGAAAGCGCACGTCGGTCTTCGCTGGATGCACATTTACATCGACAAAATGCGGGTCGATATCGACAAAAAGCGCCAGCACTCCGTGGCGGCTATGGGCAAGGAAATCCGAATAAGCCCCACGCACCGCACCAAGCAATGCCTTATCTTTAACAGGCCGCCCATTGACGAAAAAGAACTGGTGCAGCGCGTTACCGCGATTATAGGTCGGCAGACTGGCAAAGCCGGAGAGGCGCACATTTTCGCGCGATGCATCGATCTCCAGCGCGTTTTCGCCAAAACTCTTACCCAGCACCTGATTAATGCGCTCAAGCCTACCAGCGGGTGCATATTCCAGTTGAGAACGGTCACTGCCATGAATGGAAAACCGAATTGCAGGAAAGGCCAGCGCCATGCGCTTGAATATCTCGGTGATCGCATTGGTCTCGGCGCGGTCGGTTTTCAAAAATTTTAGCCGGGCAGGGGTTGAATAGAAAAGATCGGATACCTCCACCACCGTGCCCTTGGAAAGCGCCGCTGGCGATGGTCCTTCAATCTTGCCGCCTGTGACTTTGATTTGCCAAGCATGGGGTTCATCCACCCGGCGAGTGGTAATCGATAAACGCGACACCGACCCGATGGATGGCAGCGCTTCGCCCCTAAAGCCGAGTGTTTTGATATCAAGCAGATCGTCGGAAAGCTTGGAAGTGCAATGGCGTTCCACGGCAAGCGTTAAATCTTCCTGGCTCATGCCGCCGCCATCATCGGAGACTTTGATCAGGTTTTTACCGCCTGCAGCTGTCACCACATCAACGCGGCTGGCACCGGCATCAACGGCGTTCTCGATCAATTCCTTGATCACGCTCGCAGGCCGTTCCACCACTTCGCCGGCAGCGATCTGGTTGATGACAGATTCTGATAATCGAATGACTTGCATAGGGCTGATTCCTTCGACCCTGATTGTAGGGGGTGGGCCGCTCGATGCAAAATAGAATCTAGAGATAAATGACGACAATGCCCGTGGTTTTGCCTGATTATAAAACATACGTTTGGTTTCAGCACGAAAGCGTCGAATGGAAACAAGGATACAGTCATAACGCCCAAACTCATTATAACGGTGGGATGGTGGGTCACCTGGCCCGTAGAAGTAATTTCAAATAAGATTGGCACGGCGATGACAATCGACAAATTCGCACATTTTGGTTCGCGCCTTTTGGAAAGTATCGCCTCAGCAGACGGTTGGTATTTCATTCGTGCCGCGCTGCCACGGCGAAGGCGGGCGCATCAAACAAGGTGAATTACCGGACTGGCTGGAAGAAATTTCTCCAATAGGTAGCCCCCTCAAAG
>JAESSK010000192.1 GCA_016764155.1 Rhizobiaceae bacterium | reverse complement strand
TATCGAAAAGGGTTTTGGGCGGAATTTCTTGCGGCTTGGTTCCTGCGCTTTAAGGGATATCGCATCTTACATATGCGCTATAAAACGGGCTCCGGCGAGATCGATATCATTGCGCGAAAACGAAAACTGGTTGCCTTTGTAGAAGTGAAAGCGCGCGCCAATGTGCAAAGCGCTGTCGATGCAGTCAGCTATTCATCCCAGCGGCGCATCTCTAATGCAGCCGATATCTGGTTATCCAAGCAAGTTGACGCCAATGAACTCTCTTTGCGGTTTGATATCATCGCCGTTGCACCGAGGAAAATGCCCGTGCATTTGAAAGACGCATTTTAATGCCTTGCAAATTTCGGCCTGTGGGTCTTAGTAATCCGAGATTTTGGTTTCATGTAGGAAAATACGTATGTCTTTGAAAATTGGTATCCAGATGGATCACATTTCAACCATTCAAATTGGCGGGGATTCGACCTTTGCCATGGCGCTTGAAGCAAAGAGCCGCGGCCATGAATTGTTTCATTTTCATCCCAATGATGTGCAGATGCGCGGTGGTGTAGTGCGGGCGAAAATGGAAACGCTGGATGTGCGTGATGTGGAGGGGGATTACTTCACTCTTGGAGCGCCGGTTTTAACCGAACTATCCGATCTCGATGTGATTTTGATGCGGCAAGACCCGCCTTTTGATATGTCCTATATCACCAATACCCATTTGCTGGAGCGGGTTCATCCCGATACTTTGGTGGTCAATGATCCAGCCTCCGTGCGCAATGCTCCTGAAAAAATTCTGGTGACTGAATTTCCTGACCTGATGCCTGAAACGCTGATCACCCGCGACTTTGGAGCGATTAAAGATTTCCGCAACGAGTTTGGCGACATCATTGTCAAACCACTTTACGGCAATGGTGGTGCCGGCGTTTTCCGGCTGGCGGATGGGGATCAGAACCTTTCCTCCCTGCTCGAAATGTTTGACGATATGTTCCGCGAACCTTTGATCGCCCAGCGTTATCTTTCCGACGTGCGTGCCGGTGACAAGCGCATTATTTTGGTTGACGGAGAGCCGGTTGGCGCGATCAATCGTGTGCCGCCAGCCGATAGTGCGCGCTCGAATATGCATGTGGGCGGGATTGCCGAACATGCGGAACTAACGCCGCGCGAACTTGAAATTTGCGAACGCATCAAACCGGTTCTTCAAGAGCAGGGTTTTATCTTTGTTGGCATTGATGTGATCGGCGATTATATGACGGAAATCAACGTCACTTCACCTACCGGTATTAGAGAAGTGCAGAAGTTTTCCGGTACCGATATTGCGGCTCTCGTTCTCGATGCAATCGAAAAACGACGGTAGCGGATTTTCACCCGTTATTCACAGCCTGAGTATTTGTTCTGTTTTTGTTCTTGTATAAATTGAATCCTTCCCATATGATTGCTTCTGGTTGGGGAGTATTTGATTATGGTCTCAAAAGTGCAAACGGTGGCCTTTCAGGGGGTCGAGGCGGTGCCTGTCGATGTGCAGGTTATGGTTGCGCCGGGCAAAATACATATGTCGATTGTCGGCCTTGCGGATAAGGCCGTTGCCGAAAGCCGAGAGCGGGTAAGAGCGGCCCTTCATGCCTCCGGCCTTTCCATTCCTCCCAAACGTGTGACGGTTAATTTAGCGCCTGCCGATTTACCCAAGGAAGGCAGTCATTATGACCTTCCCATCGCCCTTGGCCTAATGGCAGCACTTGGCGCTATTCCATCCGATGTGCTCGATCGGTTTGTGGTGGTTGGGGAATTATCTCTTGATGGCACGATCACCAATATCGCCGGTGCGCTACCTGCTGCCATGGGGGCAAATGCTCAAGGTAAAGGGTTGATCTGCCCGTTTGACAGCGGGGCAGAAGCTGCTTGGGCTGATCCTGATATGGAAATCTTGGCACCCAAAAGTCTGATAGCACTGGCCAATCATTTCAAGGGGACGCAGGTTCTTTCAAGGCCAATTGCCTCGATCCGAAAAATGGCTGGCGACTTGCCCGACCTTGCCGATATCAAAGGGCAGGAAACAGCCAAGCGAGCGTTGGAAATTACTGCAGCTGGTGGCCACAATATGTTGATGGTGGGACCTCCCGGTTCAGGTAAATCCATGCTGGCTGCAAGATTACCAAGCATCCTGCCGGCACTTGAACCCAAAGAATTGCTGGAAGTTTCAATGATTGCCTCGATTGCCGGTGATCTTGTCGGTGGGCAATTGAGCGACCGGCGACCGTTCCGTGAACCCCATCATTCGGCATCGATGGCGGCCATGGTCGGCGGCGGCATCAAAGCACGTCCGGGAGAAGTTTCGCTGGCTCATAATGGCGTATTGTTTCTCGATGAGTTTCCCGAATTCTCGCCGCAGGTTCTCGATAGTTTACGCCAACCACTGGAAACCGGGGTGACTTCAATTGCCCGGGTCAATCACCGTGTCACCTATCCCTCACGCATTCAGCTGATTGCTGCCATGAACCCGTGCCGCTGCGGTATGGCGGGAGAACCGGGTCACACTTGCCGTCGCGGGGAGCGCTGTGCTGCTGATTATCAGGCGCGAATTTCGGGGCCATTGCTCGACAGGATTGATTTACGGGTGGAAGTTCCTGCTGTTTCGGCCGCCGATATTATGAGGCGCTCGACGGCTGAATCAAGTGCTGATGTGGCAAAGCGCGTGCTGCGCGCACGTGACATTCAAAAGCAACGTTATCTAAAACTTGGGGTTAGTAATTTAACCAATGCCACGGCTNCCGCATCCCTGATCGAAACGNTCGCTACCCCTGATGCAGGCGGTATGAAGCTTTTAAAAAACGCGGCAGAGAGCCTTAAATTTTCAGCGCGCGCCTATCATCGTATTTTGAAGACCGCGCGCACCATTGCTGATCTGGAGCAAGTGGAAATTATTGGACAAACACATCTTGCCGAAGCCATTGCCTACCGCATGGCAGGAAAAAGGCTAGCCGTTGCTGCTTGAGACGATTGGTTTAGTTGGCAATTAAAATCGACAATACTGGATCAATCCAACGTTTCATGTGAACTATCCGGTTAAGAGATAATATTTTTTAAAATATCTGGACGAACTAGAAGTATTCTCTGATCGATATATTTTAATTTGCTTAATATCGCGAACTTGTTAACTTTCTAAAATCGTATAAACATTTGTTCGAAACAATTTTTGGGAGGAAAACTTATGGATTACCGGCGAATTGGTGGAACAGATCTTGATGTTTCGGTTTTGTGTTTTGGGCCCATGCGTTCAGCAGCGAGAGACGGCAATGACAATGAAACCTCCAAAGCCGGTGCCCGGGCGTTGGAAGCTGCGCTTGATGCGGGGGTGAATTTTCTCCATTCCAGCTATGAGTATGGCACGCGTTGGATGATGACTGATGTATTGCGCGATCACCCCAAACGAAATGACATCCATCACGTGATAAAATTGCCGGTGCCGGACTGGGATGATGATGGAAAATTCAACGAGACCAAATTTCGCCAACGGGTAGAAGATGCCCTTTCCGAATTGGCAACAGATCGCATCGCGGTTTTGCAATGGATGTGGCGCGCCCGGCCAAATGACGATGAACACCGGCTGCCGGTTCTTGCCAATATTATGGATGACGTGAACGCGGCATTCGAAAAATTACGCGATGAGGGCAAGGCCGGATATATGATGACCCTGCCCTATACGGTGCCTGCCGCGCGTGCGTCGCTCGACACCGGCAAGCTTTCGGGATTTGTCTCTTTCCTAAATCCGATTGAGATGGAACTGGTTGAGTTTTTTCCTGAGATGGAAAAAAACAATCAGGGCTTCCTTTGCATTCGCCCTCTTTTTCAGGGCATTTTAACCGACCGGCATCAAAGCTGGGACGAGGTGCCCGAAGATCATTATCTACAGCGGGTGAAGAAAGAAGACCCGCATGCCTTTGATAAACGCGCCGCAATTCGTGCCACATTTGCCGATGAGATTGCCAATGAAAATGGCGGTTCGTTCGCCCGTTTCTCCCAGCGCTTCCCGCTTTATTCGCCCTTAGTTGCCAGCATGGTGACCGGGTTAAATACAGAAGCGCAGGTGAAAGATGCGGTTGAAGCGCTGGACGGGATCAAGCCGCGTCCGGACCTGTTCCAAAAGGCCTATGATTTATGGAAAGCTGATTTCAAAATCACCTGACCCTCTTCATCACCAAAATTCACAATGTGGTGAAACGGGTTCCTTCTCTATTTGTTCCAACCTATGGTCTGGAAAAATAGAGAGGAATGTTGGTGTGAAGTTAGTATCCGGTTTTAAAATTGCAGCCCTNGGGCTAGCCCTGACATTAAGTGCTGGTTCAGCAAGTTGGGCCCAAGAGCTTGATGTGGGNAAATTAAGCAGGGATGCTATTTTCGGCCATTGGAAAATCTCCAATGAAGCGGCTGACAAGCTCGCGGCCAGCGGCCGAAAGGACGCCATTGCAGCATTGTTGCAAACGGCACGGGTTCGCCAAAGCCACCCGAGGATCATGAAAGCAATCAGCACACTTGCCGGAGAAGAGTTNGAATCTTGGAATGACGGTATGGTCTGGCAGGAAGCGCATCCGGAGATAAAACCCCATTCCAGTTATCGNATTCTCAAGCGGGATTTCCTGACGCGNATCGATCCAAATTTNGACCGNTTCCTCGGTGTCGAAAGATCGTTACCGGAAAACATGAAAATCCGGATGGAGGAAATTANCTGGGGCGGCGTTGCGGTTGACGGTATTCCGGCACTCGACAATCCAAAACTCATTGAAGGTGCAAAAGCTGATTATCTGATCGATAGTGATCTGGTATTCGGCGTAAAGATCAATGGCGATGTTCGCGCCTATCCTTTGCGCATTATGGGTTGGCACGAGATGTTTAACGAGACCATTGGCGGTGTCCCGGTAGCCCTTGCCTATTGTACCTTATGTGGTGCAGGCATTTTGTTTGAAACAAAAATCGAGGGTCGTGAGGAACCCTTGGTATTTGGTTCTTCCGGTCTTTTATACCGCTCCAACAAGCTGATGTTTGACCGCGAAACCGATAGCCTTTGGAACCAGTTTACCGGCGAACCGGTGGTGGGGCCTCTGGTGGGTAGTGGGATTAAACTAAAAATTCGACCCGTNACCATCACCACGTGGGAGCGCTGGTTAAAGTCCAATCCGGACACAAAGGTTCTGTCGACAGACACGGGCTTTAAGCGTAATTATGCTTCGGGTGTGGTCTATAATGAATATTTTTCCTCGCCTGATTTGATGTTTCCGGTACTCGTCAAAAACGAAGAGCAGGTAAAGCGCAAGGAATTTGTTTTCGGCATTCGTGATGTGGCGGCCGCCAAGGCATGGCCGCTAGAAGCGTTTGGCAAAACGAAGCTCATCAATGACAAAGTGGGCACGCTAAACGTGGTATTGCTGGGCGATAAAGAGAGTCGCACGGTCCGTGCTTATCAGCGCGGCGATCTGGAATTTGCCCTTTCTGACAAAGCAGATCGAATATCCGCCAACGGTGAAGACTGGAAGATCGGAGAAGAGTTTCTTACCGGCCCAAGTGGAAACCGTCTACCTCGGGTGCCAGGACACATCAGTTACTGGTTCGCATGGGACGGATACCTTGGCGTTAAAAGCGAACTTTATTCCTCAGATGATTGATACTAGAGCATAAATTTTTCCACATGACTTAAAGTCTTATTTTATTTCAGCACCACTTTGCATCCCCCTAGGCCACTACTAAGGTAGTAGTCGTAAACATGGGAGGATTGTTAAATGTTTAGAAAATCTATGATCTCGACTCTTGCAGGTGCCGTTGCCATTACGGTTGGCTCTCNTTCAATGTCTACCGCTGCACAAGCAGATAAAATTACGCTGCATGGTGCCGTTCAATTTGATGAAAAACATGCGTTCACACGTTTGATACGCAAGTTTGAACAGCTTACAAAACTTTATTATTCCGGTCCGCATGAGATCGAATTCATTCTTCATATGAACAGTGAACTTGGTCTGGANAAAGACTATGTGGCNTATATGAATCAGGGGCTTTCCGTNGATTANGCGATNGCNTCTCCTTCACATATGTCAACATTTTCCAAGCTCGCAACCGTGCTTGATCCGCCAATGCTTTATCGTGACCCCGGTCACTGGAGCAAGGTTCTGGCATCTGATGTTTTGCAGCCGGNTGTGGATGATATCTACAAGCGCGCNGACATCTTGCNGCTNNGNTANGGCGGTGGCGGTATTCGNCATTTGATCGTTAACAAGCCGGTTTCCAATATGGCTGAAATCAANAATGTGCCCCTACGTGTTATGGGCGCGCCTATTCAGACCAAATTGTTCAACGCNTTCGGCATGACACCAAATGTGATTGCTTATTCAGAAGTTTATAATGCCATTCANACNGGCGTTATTGATGCGGCTGAAAACGAAGCTGCTGGTATCCGTCANATGAANTTCTACGAAGTGGGGCCGAATATTTCGCTTACTGCGCACTCNATCACTGTGCGTCCTTNGTCGTTCAGCGGAAAAACNCTGCGTCGTCTGCCAGAAGATTTGCAAGTCGCAATCATTCAGGCCGGCAAAGATGCNGGCACCTATGGCCGGGTTATCGAACTCACCGAAGGNTCNGGCATTATGGCTGNAATGGAAGCTGCNGGAAAATTGAAAACCGTTGTTTTCACCGAGCGCGANAAATTGATTGAAGCTGCAATTCCCGTTTTGAAGCAATATTTCAAAGACGTTGGAGCACCAGACCTCTATGACGCTATTCAGGCGATTAAATAAGTCTGATACCGCGTTTTAGGNGCAGGTAATATAATNAGGTCGGTGGCAAATTTGCCGCCGATCCANTTTTTAANNACAATGTANCCGACCGTTTCTTAGANATTCATGCACTCGGTCGTAAGTGGGTAACGGGGACATCATGAAAAAAGTACTCGATGGGGTATACAAGTTTTTAAAACTTGTATTGACCATATTAATGGGCTTGTTGATCATTCCGGTCACCATGCAGATCCTGTCGCGATATTTCGATTTCATCCCTCGCTATATCTGGACGGAGGAAATGGCCCGGTTCTGTTTTATCTGGATNATCCTTGTGGGCGCCATGGTCGCCATGCGCGAAGACGAGCATTTCACNGTAGATGTAATGCCTACCTTCAAATCTAATCGCGCCAATGCAATTTCTTNTTTATTCGTGGATTTCGCGACCTTTCTCATGGCGATGATTTTTGTCGTATGGGGCTGGCCTCTGGTAGAATTCGGGCTGTTACAAACGTCTGAAATGGCCGAGTTGCCGATGGTGCTGATCTATATGGCCTGGCCCATTACGGGTCTCGTGTGGNTGTTATTTCTCACAGAGAGAGTCAGCGACCATATCAAATTATTTCGGAGTAAAACGTAATGTCAGCTTGGGAAGTCGCNGGAATCTTATTTCCGCTTTTCATCATCCTTGTTTTTCTTCGTGTGCCGGTGGCAATTGCGCTTGGNTTGGCGTGTGTTCCNGTCTTTTTAATNGAAGATCGATTAACGCCGCTGCTTCTCATGAACGAGATGTTCAAATCCTATAATGCGTTCCTGCTTTTAGCGGTTCCGTTCTTTCTNCTTGCAGCAAATATCATGAATGCAGCGGGCATTACCGACCGGTTGATCCGTTTGTCNCAGGCGATGGTCGGGCATTTACCCGGCGGTCTGGGGCATGTGAATGTGACCGTGAGCATGTTGTTTGCCGGANTTTCCGGTTCATCCACTGCGGATGCNGCCGGTATTGGTTCNCTGCTGATCCCGCAGATGAAAAAGGAAGGCTATTCCACCAGTTTTTCCGTGGCGATTACNGCNTGNTCATCNGTGATGGGCGNGATCATTCCGCCAAGTATTTTGATGGTGGTATGGGGCGGGCTGATGTCTGTATCCATTGGTGGGCTGTTTCTGGCGGGCGTGGTGCCCGGCATTTTGATTGCCGTTTCACAAATGGTGGCGGTTTATATTTTTGCTAAAATGTATGATTATCCCACCTCGGCNCGNTCTTCNATCCTAGAATTTGCCAAGGCGTTNTTTCACGCTATNCCACCCTTGATGACCCCGTTGATTATTGTTGGCGGTATTGTTGGTGGCTTCTTCACTCCGACCGANGCTTCCGTCATTGCGGTGCTTTATTCCGTTGTTCTGGGCGGCTTCTTCTATCGCACCATTCATTTCGGTAATATCCCTTCGATCCTGTTCCAATCAGCAAAATTTGCCGCCATGTCGCTGTTTTGCATTGGCACAGCATCGGCCTTTGGCTGGCTGCTTGCCTATTTCAAAATTCCGTTGGCGGTGGTGGATTTTCTCGGGCCCTATGCGGTAGGTCCAACCAGCACTGGGCTGATCGTTGCAGGCTCGTTCCTTTTGATCGGTATGTTTATTGACGCAATTCCGGCGATTATTATTTTAGGAACGGTGCTTTGGCCGCTTGCGGAACATGCCCATATGCATCCCATTCACTTTGCCATTATCGGGGTAATTTCACTGGCCTTTGGTCTGGTGACGCCACCCTATGGGCTTTGCTTGTTGATTGCCTGCCGGATCGGCGATATCCAAGTGAAAGAGGCTTTACGCGATGTGGCCATCGTCCTAATGCCGATGCTTGTCGTATTGCTGGCCATTATCTTCTTCCCGGAAATGATACTGGCGCTGCCGAAATTGCTGATGGCAAAATTCATCTAATTCTAATTTGTACTAAGGAAATTATTCATGCTTGAAGATATTAAAGGAAAACGCGTTCTAGTCACCGGTTCATCCACCGGCATTGGCGCTGCAATGGCCGTCGAATTTGGCCGTCTGGGTGCTGCCGTTGCGGTGCATGGCAATCGCTCGCTGGACCAGGCACAAAAGATTGTTGATACGATTACTGCTGCTGGCGGCAAAGCCGTTCTGGTATCAGGCGATGTTAGTGATAAGACAGCTGCTGCAAAAATTGTTACTGATGCGGTGGAAGGCCTTGGCGGGCTGGATGTTTTGATAAACAATGCTGGCGGCATCATCGAGCGGGTTACCAATACAGATTTTGACGATGACATTTACGACAAGGTCTATGATCTCAACGTGCGCTCGATCCTAAACATCACCAAAGCTGCCTATCCTCATATCAAGGCTGCCGGTGGCGGATCCATCGTCAATACCGGCTCAATTGCAGGGCGCTTTGGCGGCTTTGGCGGCTCGGTTGTTTATGCATCAGCAAAAGCAGCGGTACATTCGATCTCGCGCAATGCAGCACGCGAATTTGCGCCCGATAACATCCGGGTAAATACAGTAGCACCGGGCTTC
>JAESSK010000191.1 GCA_016764155.1 Rhizobiaceae bacterium | reverse complement strand
ATTGTCTTGACTGTAATGGATGTGGAAAATATGCTTAAGACTAGACCCAGAACCAATTCTTAAGGGAAGAGACATCATGATAAAAATTTGGGGAAGAAAAACTTCGTCCAATGTACAGGTGGTATTGTGGGCCGCAGCAGAGCTTGGGATTGGTTATGACCGCATTGATGCAGGGCTTTCATATGGAGTTGTGGATACGCCTGCCTATCTTGTAGAAAACCCCAATGGCACTGTTCCGATGATACAGGATGGGGACGATACTCCCCTTTGGGAATCTTCTGCCATATTGCGTTATCTTGCCAATGCCTATGGCAATGAATTGATGTGGCCTGCAGACCCTGCCGCACGCGCCCAAGTTGATAAATGGATGGAATGGGCAAAGGTGAATGTGGTGCTTAATTTCACCACGCCGATATTCTTGAGGGTGGTGCGAACCCCGCCTTCAAAACAGGATCCGGTGGCGATTAAAGCCGCATTGCAAAATCTGAATAAATATCTCGATATTGCCGAGGCAAGACTGGGCGAATTTTCCTATCTCGCCGGTAGAGATTTCACCATGGCCGACATACAGTTTGGGCACATTCTCTATCGCTATTACACCATGGAAATCGAGCGTGCGGATCACCCTAATCTTCAGCGCTATTATAAAGGACTATGCAAGCGGCCCGCCTATCGTGAATATTCCATGGTTTCCTATGAGGAATTGCGCGCAAAAGATTAAAATTTTCGCGCCAGATCATCGATGATCGGGCAATCGGGTTTATCATCGCCATGGCAGTTTTCTGCCAGAGCATGAAGGGTGTTTCGGAGACCTTGAAGTTCCTCGACCTTGCGATCAATTTCGGTGATTTTTTCCAAGGCTAGGGCTTTCACATCACTACTGGCGCGATTTTTATCCTCATACAGCGACAACAAAGTTCGGCATTCTTCGATGGAAAACCCAAGGCTGCGTGAGCGCTGCAAGAACCTCAGGCGATGGATATCGGCGTCGCAATAATCGCGGTAGCCGTTTTGCGCCCTTGCCGGCTTTACCAGTTTGATTTCCTCGTAATAGCGGATGGTTTTTGACGGCAAGTTTGAACGTTCGCTGGCTGTTCCGATGTTCATGGGGTAGCTCCTATAATTTTACTGTGCGCAAGCGCAGGGCGTTTGAAATCACCGATACAGATGAAAGACTCATGGCGGCAGCTGCCAACATGGGAGACATTAACATGCCGGTTATCGGAAATAAAATCCCTGCTGCAATCGGCACACCAACAGCATTATAGGCAAAGGCAAAAAACAGATTTTGTTTGATATTACTAAGGGTAGCATTGGCAAGATTACGTGCCCGAACAATGCCTGCTAAATCTCCCTTGAGAAGCGTGATGCCTGCACTCTCAATCGCCACATCTGCACCACTTCCCATGGCAATGCCCACATCGGCACTGGCAAGGGCGGGAGAATCGTTGATACCATCACCGGCCATGGCCACGGTTTTTCCCTCGGCGCGAAGTTTATCTACCAAGGCCTTTTTTGCTTCGGGCAAAAGCCCTGCGTGAACCATATCAATGCCAAGTTCCGCACCGACGAATTTCGCAGTTGCTTCGCTATCTCCCGTTGCCATGATGATCTCAAGACCGCTGGCATGTAATGCGCGGATGGCTTCTGGCGTGGTTGCTTTGATTGGATCAGAAACAGCAATCATGCCTGAAATTTCGCCTCCAGCAGCAACGAACATCACTGTTTTTCCAGTGCTACGCAGAGCTGTGACAGCGTCAGATTCTGCGTCGCCGGATACACCAAGATGCTCCATCATCGCAGCATTTCCAAGGCCTACTTTTTTACCGTTTAGAGTGCCTTGAACGCCCTTACCTGTGACGGCTTCAAAACCATCCAGTGAACCAGGTTTTAGCTCGCGCTTCTGTGCGCCTTTGATGATCGCATCGGCCAAAGGGTGCTCTGAATTTTGTTCAAGAGCTGCAGCAATTCCAAGCAATTCATCTTCACTCATTTTGCCAAAGGACACCACATCACTCAACACGGGTTTGCCTTCGGTGAGCGTTCCGGTCTTGTCGATGATCAGCGTATCCACCCGCGCCATTTGTTCGAGCGCATCGGCATCCTTAATCAGCACGCCCATTTGCGCGCCTCTGCCTGTGGCCGTCATAATCGACATGGGCGTTGCAAGGCCGAGTGCGCAAGGGCAGGCAATGATCAGCACGGAAACGGCAGATACAATGGCGTAGATCAGTGAAGGTTCAGGGCCAAATATCGTCCATGCGATAAAGGCGATGATTGCTGCACCCACAACGGCGGGAACGAAATAACCAGCGACCCTATCGGCCAGTTTTTGCATTGGTGCCTTGGAGCGTTGGGCACTGGAAACCATGTCGATGATTTTTGCCAATGTAGTATCGCCACCAACACGCTGGGCTTCGATGATCAAAGCGCCATTCTGGTTGGTGGTGCCGCCGGTGACGGAGGCACCTTCGGTTTTTTCAACCCCGATGGGTTCGCCGGTGATCATGGCTTCATCCACGCTCGAATTCCCTTCCAACACAATACCATCGACCGGAACGGTTTCGCCGGGGCGAATTCTGAGGCGATCTCCGACAAGAATATTTTCCAGCGGCGCATCATATTCCGACCCGTCTTCATTGATCCGGCGGGCGGTTTTGGGTGCGAGATCAAGCAATGCTTTGATGGCATCTCCGGTGCGTTCACGAGCGCGTAACTCAAGCATCTGCCCGAGAAATACCAGCGCGATAATCACCACAGCCGCCTCAAAATAAACCGGTACAAACCCACCGGCATCACGCACCGGTTCAGGGAATAATTGCGGGAAAAACAATGCAACCACGCTGTAGCCAAAGGCTGCGGATACCCCTAGCAAAATCAAGGTCCACATGTTGAGGTTCCATGTTTTGATCGAACTCCAGCCCCGCGCAAACAGCGGCATGGCGGCCCATAAGATTACAGGAATTGCCAGAGCAAATTCCAGATATCGTGCGGTCTGCTCTCCCAACCATTCGCGAATAGGCAAGCCAAGCATGGGACCCATGGTCAATATCAACAGGGGCACAGCCGCACCAGTGCTGACCCAAAAACGGCGGGTAAAGTCGATCAATTCGTGATTAGGGCCATCTGGCACGCCGCCCATTGGTTCAAGTGCCATGCCGCAAATCGGGCAGGTTCCGGGACCATCCTGAATGATTTCCGGATCCATCGGACAGGTATAGCGTGCATCCTTGGGCGCGGCTTTCACCTGACGTTTATTGGCACCGGATAAAAAGAAATATGGATCAGCCTCAAAGCGATCATGGCAACGTTGCGCACAAAAATGATAATCATCATTTTTATAGTTCAGAGTTGGTTTTCCAGCACCCAGTTTTACGGTCATGCCGCATACGGGGTCGATTGCTGTATCTATCTTGATATCCATTGCCTGATTTCCACTGTTGAATGACTGGCACCTTATATGTTGGTTCCAGTCACTGGAAGGTCAAGCAATTAATATGTATTANGCGTTTTGNGTACCGGATTGCTCATTTTCCGAACCAATCCATTTATGGATTTTTTCTTCGAAAGCATTAGGTGATACGGGTTTGGAGAGATAATCGTCCATTCCGGCTTCGATGCATTTTTCGCGATCGCCTTTAATGGCATGAGCGGTAACACCGATAATCGGGGTGTGGCGCTCGCTATCTTTCTCGCGATTTCTGATTTCCTGTGTTGCCTCATGGCCATTCATTTGAGGCATGGATACATCCATGCAGATCAATTTGGGCTGATAGCGTTCATACATCTCCAAGGCTTCAACTCCGTTGGAAGCGATTTTGAAACTGTAGCCACTCGATTGAAGAATTTGTTTAAAGACGATCTGGTTTACCTCATTATCTTCAGCAATCAGAATGTCAATTTGGTTATTATTGTTATTCTTGGCGGGGACTATTTGGTTGTGGGCAGTTTTTTTAACATAACCACCGAGTGTCTTGGCGATCTGGATGCCCACGAAATCATCTTTATGATCTTCCATATTGTCCTGCAAAACATGAACCAGAGTTTCCAGCATTAGTGAGGAACGCGCAGGTTTGGTGAGATGCCCGTGTATTTTGAGCGATGAAAACAAGCTTCCATCTTCCATGTGATCCACAGAGGTCAGCAAGATGATGGGAATTTCTGCGAGATTTTTATCTTCTTCCATGATGCGGGCGACATCACCGCCATTCATATCCGGCATGTTATAATCCAGAATGACGGCATCGATGGTAACGCCTTGTTCGTGGGCGGCACGCATCATTGCCAAAGCCTCACTGCCAGAGCGACATGCTGCACTATCAAATTTCCAGGAAGCCATTTGCTCGGATAGAATTTTACGATTGACGTCATTATCGTCAACGATCAACACGCGTGAACCGGAAACATCCACCGGCACACGTTTTTTGGCGGAACCATCCTGATAGACTGGTAATTCTATTGAGAACCAGAAGGTTGACCCCTCACCCACAACGCTTTCCACGCCAATTTCTCCGCCCATCAATTCAATCAATGACGATGCGATTGCCAACCCCAGCCCGGTACCTTGATGTTTGCGCGTGGCACTTTCATCCACTTGGGAGAACTTTTCAAAAACCTTGGCGCATTTATCTTCCGGAATACCAATGCCGGTATCTATAATGTGGAAAAGCAATTTCGCTGTGGGTTCATCCCCTTTGGATTCTTCGCCCGTTACATTGACAAATACGTGACCGTGATCAGTGAACTTCACCGCATTGCCTAAGAGGTTTGCCACAATTTGGCGGAGACGCCCAACATCTCCAACGAACATTTCAGACAGGTTTGGATCGATTCGAACTGCAAGCTCCAAATCTTTTTCTACAGCACGGGACGAAACCAATGTGGCCACATCCTCAATCGCTTCATGTAGACGGAAGGGGGCCGGATCGAGTTCCATCTGGCCAGCGTCAATTTTTGAAAAATCAAGGATATCATTGATAATGGTCAGCAGAGCTGCGCCCGATTTTACAATGATATCGGTAAAGGTCTTTTGTTTGGCATCAAGGTCGGTGCGTGCCAGCAATTCCGCCATGCCCATCACGCCATTCATCGGCGTACGAATTTCATGACTCATATTGGCCAAAAACTCGGACTTGGCCCGGTCCGCAGCTTTCGATGAATTTAACGCCTCTTCAAGCTGAAGCTCGCGCTCCTTGTGTTCGGTGATATCGGCATAAGTTGCAACTTTTCCGCCGCTCTCACGCGCTATGGCTGTAACGGCCAGATATCGGCCCTCACCTGCGGAGCGTTCTATATAGGCAGTTTTCCCTAATTCAGCGTTTTCAATAATGTCGTCGAACCGCTGTTGTGCTTCTTCACCTTCGCCAAAATCACCGCGCTCTAAGGAATAACGCAGATAATCCCTCCAATCCCGACCGATTTCAAAATACTCCCGCGGGATATTGGTAATTTCAGCGATTTTCTCATTGGCAAGAATGATCTTTTCGTCGTCGCAGACCAANATGCCNTGGACCATNATCTCCAANGCCTCTTCCATAAGCGCTTCATGNTCATGCAGCGCTGNACGCGCTTCCTGAAGTTCGCGCTGATGCAACCTGTCTTTTGTCAGGTCATAATAGCTGTGAAGCAACCGGCCATCNGGTAGCGGTTTGCATTTGAAGCGATAGACATTGCCATTTGGCAATTCGACNTCTGCAGAATTGTTTGATGCTTCCTTGATGAGTTTCAAGGGAAGGATTGCCGAGGTGGCATCCATATCAGCCTCAGCGTCCTGCAAGGCTTCTAACTCAGAGGGAATAAAGTGGACTGGTTCACCTGCATCCTGTTTTTTCTTTCAATGCCTNCGAATCAATGCCAAACATTTTGCAATAAGGATCACTGGCGATCAGCACAGTGTTATCTCTATTGGTGATTAGAATGCCTTCCTCGGCATTTGCCACGACGGATTCCAGCACACTTTCGCGGTATTTCTGCTCAGTGATGTCACTTCGGATCGATATTCTGTGGCCGTCTTCGGTCAGATGATCCCATCTGGCAATCCAGCGGCCATCACTGGTCTGGAAAATGATTTCTTTGCCAAGTTCATTTTTACGGTCGGCCAATTGCTCATTGACCCATTCCTCTTCCCGACCGACNGCGGCAGGAACAACACCTGTTTTGGCAAAGAGAATGAATATTTCGTGGGCAGTTTTTCCAAACGGGTTTTCNATGCCCGGGAAAAATTCTTTCATGGCATCATTTGCAACCAGCAGNCGATCGTCTGTGTCCCAGAGCGCAAAGCCGTCNTTCATGGCATTGACGGTCAAAGCCAATTGCTGCCAGACGATTTGGTGTTCGTCTTGCCCCTCTTCATGGGGCTGATTTTGGAAGATTTCTACTAGCTTGGGATGCTTTAACAAGTCATTGGCAGGCACCCGCTCAAACAGCAGATTAAGCAATTCGTCCAATTCCTCGGGACTCGGTGCCACGAGAGCATCATTGATGTTCAATTTATCCAAAACTCAGTCTCATTATGCGCGCGGACATCCCTAACTGCCCAAAGTAACCCTGCAATAAGACACCTAACCATTCTATCGTAAACAATTGGTAAATAATGATTTTTTAACGTAATAGTTTGGAATAGGTAAACTACAATTGTCGAGGCAGACCAGTAAACTGACAAATACTTACGTTACGTCAACTGATGTTGAATAAACGCATCTAGGCTTTCTAAGCAACCAAAAATTGTTTAAATGACTGTAGCCATTTATATTTGGGCTTATTTTATTGATTATTAAGGATAAAAACGTGACGACTCCCGAATTCAGAATGGAATTTGATCCGGCGCATGGCGAAGCCGTAGATATCGCCGAGGGTGTGCAGCGCATTACCGCCAATAATGGCGGCCCGTTCACATTTCACGGCACAAACACCTATCTTGTCGGTGACAAAAACGTCGCTGTTATCGATCCGGGTCCCGAGGGGGATGATGCCCATCTTGCGTCAATCATGGATGCCCTGAAAGGGCGCACGCTCAGCCATATTATTGTCACCCATACCCATGCAGACCACTCTCCCCTATCACGGAAGCTTGCTGCACTTACGGGTGCGAAGACCTATGGCGAGGGACCTCACCGGGCGTCGCGGGATTTGCATATTGGAGAACATAACCCGCTCGATGGCTCTGCCGATAGGGAGTTCGAACCNGATGTGGTTCTATCGCGANGGCGATATCATCCAAGGNGAAGGCTGGGCACTGGAATCCATTTTCACNCCGGGGCANACNGCNAACCACATGGCATTTGGNCTNNAAGACACCGATATGATGTTTTCCGGCGATCATGTGATGGCATGGGCAACAACGATTGTTGCGCCGCCAGATGGTTCCATGTCGGATTATATGGCATCTCTGCAAACATTGGCTGCCCGTAATGAAACCGTATATTTTCCNGGACATGGNGGNCGNNTAAACAACGCNCCTAAATTTGTTCGAGCCTTGAGAGCGCATCGCAAAATGCGCGAGACTGCCGTATTGGCCCGCATCCGTAAGGGAGANGAAACAATCCCGGATATCGTGAAGGTTATCTATAAGAGTACGGATCCAAAATTGCATGGCGCAGCAGGCCTNTCCGTGCTTGCCCATATCGAAGATTTGATTGCTCGNGAAAAAATCACCAGTGATAAGGCAGCGTCGATTAATGGCCGATACTTCCCGGTAAGCGACGGCTAAAATCAGCCCTCGCCAGCNAGTCCGAGCAAAGCCAAATCCAGATCGTGCATGAAGGCTTCGATGATTTTTGCGTTGACGCCAAAATCATGCGCGCCCCATCTTGATGAGGAACGCATCTCNACTAAAGTTGTCACATCTTCACTGACGATATGNACGACNGAATCATATTTNTAGCCGAATATNGGGCTGGATATGGTGACTTCAACAGAGATACTGACGGGCGTAATATCTTCGTCTACCGTATCGTTTTTTGCTCCGGCGAGCTTTTCCGTGTCGGATGCGGGGGCTGATTCCACGACACCATAACGCGCGACAACTTTCCAACCATTGTCCTGAATGATTTGGTTTACAGCCTGAAATACACGCTCGGAGCCAGCTGGATAGCGTCTGGGCCCAACCTTGGGATAAGCAAGCAACAGGCGTTCAGAATATTGATCACTAAATTGCGCCAGTTGGTTGATGCCATCAGCTTTTTGTTGCTGGCGGATTTCTTCGATTTTTACAAACTGTGGCGGGTTAAACGTGTTGGTAGAGATATCATTTGCCAGTGGCAAGGCGAGCGCCAAATAGGCGTAATAACCAAATGGCAGTAACACAGCGAGGGACAAAAATATCCCGCGCACCATGATTTTTCCACCCTTATGCCCCTTGGACCAAAGATCGGAAGCAGCCTTGATTGCCAGGATCATTGCAATGATTGCAATCACCAAACCAATCGCTAGAACCACGAAAAGCTGTGGCGTTTTAATGCCACCAAAACGGTGCATCAACGTCGCCAAAAAGAAATAGGGTATTAAAAATATCCCCAGCCTCTGACACCAGATTGCAGATATGGATCTTTTCCGTTGGTAGAAACCAGCCATGGAGATATCAACTCACCTTCAGCGAATGGAACATTGCCTATATCAAATTTGAGAATGGAAAACACCAGTTTTATTTTCCAATATTTGGGTATAAGATTTTCAAAAGAATATTCTCAACAATATTACGGATTTGAAAAGACCATGACCGACAACTCTCCCCTATCCAATATGCAGGCCCGCGATGTTGCATCCGTTTTGCATCCTTATTCCGCTTTGCATAAGCTCAAGGACACCGGTTCGTTGATCATCAATGAGGGCAAGGGAATTTATGTTTATGATGCCCATGGCAAGGAATATATCGAGGGCATGTCTGGTCTTTGGTGCGCCGGGCTTGGTTTTGGCGATGAAGAGTTGATCGAAGCTGCAAAAAAGCAGATGGAAAAACTGCCTTATTATCATCTGTTTACCGGGCGTTCGATGGAACCTGCGATTGAACTTGCAGAAAAACTGAAAGAAATCGCACCGGTCCCAGTATCGCATGTGTTCTTTACCAGTTCCGGTTCTGAGGCCAATGATACGCAAGTGAAACTGGCTTGGTATTATAACAACGCACTTGGACGGCCCGATAAAAAGAAAATTATTTCGCGGGTAAAAGCCTATCACGGGGTGACGGTGATGACCGCATCCCTCACCGGCCTTCCGGGCAATCACAATGATTTCGATCTGCCGGTAGACCGGGTTTTGCACACGGATTGTCCCCACTATTATCGTTTTGCCAATGAAGGTGAAACAGAAGAAGAATTCCTTGCCGGTCTGGTGAAATCGCTTGAAGATATGATAGAGCGCGAGGGTGGCGATACGATTGCGGCGATGATTGCCGAGCCGATCATGGGCGCTGGCGGCGTGATTGTTCCGCCGAAGGATTACTTCGCTGCTATCCAACCGGTTCTTAAAGCGCACGATATTTTGTTAATCGCCGATGAAGTGATTACCGGGTTCTGCCGTACCGGCGAATGGTGGGGTTCCCAATCCCTTGGCATGGAGCCAGATACCATCTCTTGCGCCAAGCAGATGACTGGAGCTTATGCGCCGCTTGGAGCAGTAATGGTGCCTGAAAAAATGATGCAGGCATTTGAAGAGCAATCGGCGAAACTTGGCATGTTTGGCCATGGCTATACCTATGGCGGCCACCCGCTTGGAACAGCACTCGGCGTGAAAGCCATTGAAATTTATCAAAAACGCGACATGCTTGGTCAGGTGCGCAGTGCTGCGCCGGTATTTGTCGCAAGAATGGAAAAACTCAAAGCGCATCCGCTTGTGGGTGAAGTCCGCTATATGGGACTGGTTGGTGCTGTTGAACTGGTTCGTGATAAACAAACCAAAGCTTCGTTTGATCCTAAATCCGGTGTGGGTCCGCATGCCGTACTATTTGCACTGGAGCATGGTGCGATTTTCCGCGCGATTGTGGATTCGATTTCGCTTTGCCCGCCAATGATCATCACAGAAGCGGAATTAAACGCGCTGTTTGATCGGCTGGAATTGGCGTTGAAAGACACGCTGGACTGGATCACTCGCGAGAAAATCACTTGATCTCAACGGTTACAGGTTTTTTCTCGACCGTCGACGATGCCACAATGGCGCTGGGACTAACGCTGCTATCGGCGTTTTCCCATGCGGTGTTTGGCGCCATCAATAAAAGCGGATTTGATCCCTACCTCAACCGGGGTGCGATCAATATTTGCTATAGTTTGATGGCGCTGCCNGTGGTGTTGTTCGTGGTCCCNTTACCCACCGCTCCGATATTCACGATATTGGCGGTGTCCTACNTTCTCCACCTCATCTACGAATGGTTGCAGGCTGCGGCCTATGTCAAAGGTGATTTCACCCTCGTCTATCCGATTGTTCGGGGAACGAGCCCGGTGGTCAGCGCCTTCATTGCAGCNATGCTCTTTACCGAGCAGCTTGGGCCTTCCCAATGGTTTGGCCTGCTATTGCTCTCGGGAGGAATTCTGTCGCTCGCATGGTTCAATATCCGTTTGAAAAAGCTGGATGCCGCTGCAAACAAAATACTGATTTTGACCGTGGGCATTGCCGTNATGACCGGAATAATGGTTGCNCTTTTCACCAATCTCGATGCCTATGGCATTAGATTATCAAACGAACCATTTATGTTTCTGGCNTGGTTCTTCTTTCTCGGAGGCTTTGGNTTTCCNCTGGTNGCANTTCACCGGATGCGAAAAATGGCGGTCACGCCACCTTTTGCAAAACTNGCAATTCGNGGTGTTATTGGNGCGTTTTTTGCCTTTTCCAGCTTTGGCTGTTTGATGCTNGCCACATGGTATGGCAGCGTNGCGGAAGCTGCAGCATTACGAGAAACATCGATCATTTTTGCAACGATCATTGGCGTCCTGATCTTCAAAGAGAAACTGGACGCGACTCGCTTGTCCATCATCGGCCTGATTGTTGCAGGCGCAATCTTGGTTAANTTTACTTGGTAGCTTGCGCTGCNGCTAAGCGTGCGATGGGCACGCGGTANGGCGAGCAGGATACGTAATCTAGCCCGATCCGNTTACAGAAAAAGATTGATTTGGGATCACCGCCATGTTCGCCGCAAATGCCTATTTCGATATCAGCGCGGGTTGATTTTCCNCGCGCTATGGCNATTTTCATCANTTCNCCCACNCCATCTTCATCAAGNGTGACGAAGGGNTCGTCCGGCATCAGNCTCAACCGTTCATAGGCNTGTAGAAATCCCGTNGCATCATCGCGCGACATGCCATAGCAGGTNTGGGTCAAATCATTGGTNCCAAAGGAAAGAAACCCTGCATTTTCTGCAAGCTCATCGGCAATCAAGGCTGCGCGCGGCAATTCGATGATGGTTCCGATTGTATATTCAATCTTTGCGCCCNGCTCCTCACCGACTTTTTCGGCGATTTTTTCAATGCATTTTTTTACGAAAATAAANTCCTTGTTCATGGAAACNACCGGCACCATGATTTCNGGNGCNACCATGCTGCCNGTATTCTGNGCAGCNGTGAGTGCCGCTTCAAAGATCGCACGGGCCTGCATTTCAACCACTTCGGGATAGGCAATCGCCAAGCGACAACCGCGATGGCCGAGCATGGGATTAACTTCATACAATAGATCGACACGGTTTTGCAGACGCTCGGTTTCAATACCCATGGCGCTTGCGACTTGTTCAATATCGCTTGCTTGGCTTGGCAAGAATTCGTGCAAGGGCGGGTCTAAAAGCCTGATGGCAACCGGCAATCCGGCCATGATTTCAAACATCTCGATGAAATCAGCCCGCTGCATGGTGAGCAGTTTTTCAAGTGCCGTGCTTCGGGTTTCCGCATCCTCGGCCAAGATCATTTCGCGCATGGCGTTAATGCGGTCGCTTTCAAAAAACATCCGTTCGGTTCGACAAAGCCCGATCCCCTCAGCGCCGAAGGAGCGTGCCAGTCTGGCGTCTGCCGGGGTATCTGCATTGGCCCTGATTTTCATGGCTTTGTTATTATCAGCCCATTCCATCAGGGTTGCGAAATGGCTGGAAAATTCCGGCTGGTTCATCTGCACGGAGCCTGCGTAAACGCGCCCGGTGGAACCATCAAGGGTGATGATATCGCCTTCGTGAAATGAGCGGCCCATCACAGTGAATTCTCTTGCTTCATAATCTATTTTCAAACTGCCTGCGCCCGCGATGCAGGGTTTACCCATGCCGCGAGCGACAACGGCTGCGTGGCTGGTGGCTCCGCCGCGTGCAGTCAAAATTCCCTTAGCTGCATCCATGCCCAAAATATCTTCCGGGCTGGTTTCAAGACGCACCAAAATGGTGGCCCTGCCCTCTACCCTCAATGCTTCAGCGCGTTCAGGTGAAAAGCAAACTTCGCCACAAGCAGCCCCCGGCGAAGCGGGCAAGCCTGTCACAATCACCGGCTGCTCATTGGAAGGGGCAAGGGTCGGGTGCAACAAATGATTGAGTGCATAAGGATCGATGCGTGCCAACGCCTGAGACCTTGAAATAATGCCCTCTTGCGCCAATTCTACGGCGATGCGCAAGGTAGCATCAGCGGTCCGTTTGCCGTTGCGTGTTTGTAAAATCCACAATTTATTATTTTCAATGGTGAATTCGATATCCTGCATATCGCAAAAATGGCGCTCTAACCGGGACGCCACTTCAACGACTTCGCCGAACATTTTCGGCATACGACTTTCAAGGGACGCATGTTCGTCACTGGTGAGTTTCATGGCAACCTCTGTGAGGCTGTGCGGCGTGCGGATACCCGCCACCACATCTTCGCCCTGAGCGTTGGCCAGATATTCGCCGAAAAGCTGCTTTTCGCCGGTGTTCGGATTTCTGGTGAAAGCCACTCCGGAAGCGGAATCCTCTCCCAGATTGCCAAATACCATGGCCTGAATATTGACCGCGGTTCCCCAATGGTCCGGGATATTATGAATGCTGCGATAAATCACGGCGCGACGCGACATCCATGAGGAAAACACCGCAGTGATCGCTCCCCAAAGCTGGGTTTGCACATCTTGCGGAAAGGGCGTTCCGGTTTCNTCTTCNACAAANGNNTTGTAGGANNGAATGACNCCGCGCCANTCNTCGACGCTNAAATTTGTNTCAAANTCNAACCCTTGCGCGCCNTTGACCATGGCCAAAATATCTTCGAAATGNGCNTGNTCCANNCCCANNACCACGCAGGCATACATCTGNATAAACCGGCGATAGCTATCNAANGCNAAACGNTCGTCNCCGGTNTCNNTGGCAAGCGCNNNNACNGTTTNATCGTTCAGNCCGAGGTTGAGNATNGTNTCCATCATGCCGGGCATGGANNCGCGNGAACCNGANCGNATNGAGACNAGCAGAGGTTTTGNACCNNNNCCNAANGNGCGNCCGCNTGANCNTTCNAAATNNGCNAGNGCNNNNTGNAACTCNTCNCTCAANCCNNCNGGNAAGCNCTTATNNTTNTCATAAAAANANGCGCTGANATCGGTGGAAATTGTAAANCCNGCAGGCACNGGCAAGCCGATAGCCGACATCTCGGCAAGGTTTGCACCCTTACCGCCCAACAACTCACTCATGGAAGCATCGCCATCGGAANNACCCTCGGCGAAGCCAAAAATCCACCGGGACATAATCAGCTCTTAAAATTGCGTTGCACTTCTGAATAGCTTGTTAGCAGGTGCAGCACAATTGGGCAAAAGGTGAAAAGGGAAAATGAATAGTTGCCCATCCTTATTTAACAAATACTAGGATTAACCCTCTGGAGATCCGGCGCTGAAGTCCAGCAATCCAAACCAATCCTTGGCAACACTTAAATACATGGTGAACCGCTTTGGTTGAGCTGGCACGTGGATTGCGGTGGTCATTGTTGCAGGAACAATGCAACGCAGTTCATCAGCAAGTTTAAACCCAATTTTCTGACTATTGATATAGGTAATACGAGTAACAATTGCTACACATTGCCCAGTCGTGGCAATTTTATTGATCGTTTTCTCGCAATTAGTATCCACGTCAAAGATCTCAGTAATAATTTTAGGAATTTGGCTGAGTGCTGGAAGCCTCCGGTTTTTTGCCGCAGAGACAATTAATGTGTGCCCTTTCCATTGAATTTTCGACGTTTCGTCGGTGTTAGGAGCCAGTTTATTAATTTCCCAGCGACCAAGCCAACCAACTAAGTTTTCTCCCCATTGCCCCAATATGGGCAGTGACGAGCCGAGTGTGTTTGATATCATAATCGGCCCATCGGTGTTGATATAATACTTATCAAGTATGTCCTCACGCACAACACAAAGGGGGCCTGTCTGACCATCTGGTTGGATGGTAAAAAGACCTCCGACCTGTAAAACAGGGTTTGAAACGGTACGCATATGGCCATATTTGAGACGCAAATCGTCCAAATTTACCTGCGCCACGAGCAAAAACAACAACACCAAGGTCCCACCCCCGAACAAATATGCAAGCCTGATAAATATACTATGAAACATTACAATACTCCTCCAAAGCTCACCTGACGGGGCAACAACTGGAACTGCCGCATGGCACATAACCGCCAGGGCAACTATGTGCTGTGGTGGTCAAAGCAAACGTTAAGCCGAATGCCAATATTGAAATGANTTTAAATGTATGTATCCGCATCTGTCAGTCCTCCCGTTGAANTGCTGCCCACAATGTTCATGAATTAGTACGTTGAGGGCACATTGGTACCAATATTAAGACTCTATTTATGGTTGTAGTCAACGATATTTTAATATTTTTACAATCTTAGGTTGTNTTTTNNTATNGCGANNCCGATNAAATACCCCAGATATCTACCTTGATATTTTGGACAACCTGCTGGGTTTGAGGATGCAAATTGACGGGTGGCGGGAAAATCGTTTTGCCCTGAATTAGTCCCGGTGCTGGCCTGTTTTTTTCCACTGCCCCAGCGGTTCTGTCTCTGACTTTCCTATATCGCGGATGGCNNGTTNGCAGGAGCNGCACAATTGAGCGAAAGGGCCCTAGAACAGTAAATTATATTCAATCAAGTTTGATGCTTCGAATTAACTTAACTCTAACTCCGATACGGTATTTTCCCATTTGAATATTGTATCAGGAGTGGTTTATGCGGAACAATGCGGGTGCAGCNAGNANATCTGACGANAGGAANANCTCCNNATTCGGTAACAANTTTTCCGCGTCCGACACTTCCAAAAAAACNGATATCATCATTGAGCACCGCACCTCGTCCTGTGATATGCCGACAAACAATGGCAGGGCTGTCGAAGCGGCCGCGAAGCTTTTTTTGCCGCACGAAAATGCGAAAAAAGACCATATTGCCTGGGCCTATTTCAAGGCATGTGTAACGGGGTTTATTGTTAGTGTGTTGTTGGTCAGTTTTTTGATTGATTCCAACGCCTCTTATGGTGCCACGCCACGACTGTTCCTGAACCTTCTCAGCGGCATGGTGATGATGATTATCCTTTCACCCATCATGCTGGTTCCAATACGGGTACTGGCTGACATATTTCAATTTTTCGGCGTAAAAAGAGGCATGTCTGACGTGCTGATCGGCGCATTAAGCGGCAGCGTGATGATGCTTCTTGATATCGTNACCGGCAATTCGGTNTCACCGATATCCATTTGCTTCATTTTAGGCGGCNTCGCNGGCGGCTTTGCCTATTGGCGCTATCGCGGCTATCCGCAAACCGGCGATATAAAAGAAACCAGCGGCGAACCAGCTTCCGCTATTGAACGGTTTTAAGCCAGCCTATTCCGCTAGTTCAAATCGGATATCCTGTGCGCCTTCCCACAGGGACAATTTTCCAAGTGTCTCAAGATTTTCCAGCCCTGATGTCAGAGTTAGGAAATGATTGCCCGAAAGCTGCCCGGCTTTGGAAGCAAATTGCACGCTGCCATAGGCCAGCAATATCTCGGTTTCGCTNACNCCNCCGGGATAAATGATGATCTGACCGGGGGCCGGATAGCTGGTGTTGTTTTCAAAATCGATGCCGAAATCCAAATCCCCAAGCGGCATCCAAACACCCTCGCCACTCCATCGCACATGAACAATTTTGCTGACAAATGGCAGATGTTTGAGGAAAGCCTTGCAGGTTTTGGGGGCGAGTTCCGTTTCCAGTTTTGCGTTGAAAACGTATGGGCCTGCGGTGATTTTTAGGTTTGTCATTTGGGCGCGGTCGGCTTTCGAAATATGCAGATGTGGATATAACCTATTAGCAGATGGCAACAAATGGGCAATAGCACGGAATTTGCTCCCACCATATGCAGCCGTTGCAGCCGAAATATATGACTCATCCGAAACTCTGGAACCAACAGGTGTATTTTTGTAATTACTATATTCTTGAAACAGTATAAGATAACACCGCACCAAATCCCTAGAAAACGGAGAGAATTTATTGCGAAATACTTCTAAAATAATTATTCGATTATTTCTTTACACGCTTTGCATTATTGCTGCTCCAACCTCCGTCCTAGCTCAGGAACGTTGGGGCACTCCATTCGATGCTATGATCGAGGAAGACCAAATTGTAGTTGAAGTCAAAAAGAACAACGATGGAACCGAAACACGGAAATTTGATCTACCAGGAAAAATATTGGTGCAAGAAAGCCGAAAAGATGGGAAAATAAAAGGTACCTTCTTGATGGATCAAAGCGGACTTGGTGCAGTCTTGTGCACAAGCAGTCTTTTAGTGAGCACAAAAATTTGGATGGATATTTGCGATGATTTTAACAATTCGAAATCATCCAAAAGACTCAACACAGCGATGGATCGAATTGGTAAATTTATTGTCGAAAACTCAATGTCACCTGTATCACTTGATGAATTGAATGCACAAATCGCTGTTAAGACAAACAAACTTCGGCTCGGGATATTAGAGGAGCAGAAAAAGTCAGGCCACACAAGTAACAGTACTTTGCTTCTTTGTAGAGGATCACATGAAGAAGCAATAAAATTTGTTGAACAAATGTCGGATGGGATTGCTGGACAATCAGAGAAAGAATTTGATCAATCAATCGATGATTTATTGTCTGTTCCGCGTCTGCCTGTGATGAATCCCTGCCTTTAACTCAACGAAGAAGCATCCCCTCAAACCGCTTCAACCAGTTGCTCAGCGACACCCAGATCAACCGATACTAGCTGACTAACGCCGCGCTCGGCCATGGTTACGCCGAATAGGCGGTTCATTCTGGCCATGGTGATTGGGTTGTGGGTGATG
>JAESSK010000190.1 GCA_016764155.1 Rhizobiaceae bacterium | reverse complement strand
TTACCAGCGAGAATGGCAAGGTATCTCTGGTTAGTGATAACTAGAACGAGAGCCCGGTGCCTGCGCGCTTTGTGCAAAATTACACTTCAAATTGTTTTGTTCATAATTTTATTAGGTATTTAGCATATGATCGTTGTTAATAAGCCTGATAGGAATAAAAAAATGGGAACACTCGGGACAGAAATCATTGATACCGATGTTGAAGATGAAGCCGATAACGTAACGCACGTCTCCTTCAACGGAGCCACCAAGCCTGCTCCACCAAGTGGTGGTATTGCACTGGCTCTTGGGGGCGGTGCAGCACGAGGTTGGGCACATATCGGCGTGCTGAGAGCATTTGATGAAGCAGGCGTTCCGATTTCCATGATTGCCGGCACCTCAATTGGTGCCTTGGTCGGCGGGTGTTACCTAGCCGGCAAGCTCGATGAGCTGGAAGAATTTGCCCGTTCACTCACCAAAACCGGAATTCTTAAATTTATGGATTTTGCCCTTCGTGGTTCTGGCCTGATATCAGGAGACCGTTTGGCAAAGCGCATGGCGCCCCATCTGATTGATATAAATATAGAAGATTTAGACCGGCCCTTTATCGCGATTGCGACCGACATCCAGAACGGCCACGAGATCTGGCTGCATGATGGCCCGATCATTGATGCCATTCGTGCTTCTTATGCTCTGCCAGGGGTATTTCAGCCGGTTGTACATAATGGTCGATTGATGGTGGATGGAGCTCTGGTTAATCCGGTGCCCGTATCAGCGTGCCGAACCTATGAATCCGATATGGTGATTGCGGTTAATCTGAACGCCGAAACCTTTGGTCGGGGAACGGTTATCCGGTCCTCACATTATGATCATAACGGGGGCGATAACGTGAATTTGAACGGGATTGAAGGCACGGAAGATGCTTCGCCCAAATCATGGCTTCCTTTCATGGGGCAAAGCAGAGCCGCTAAAAGCGCCTCGACTGCCATCAAAATTGGCCTTACAGGTGTGATGATGGAATCCTTTGATATCANTCAGGANCGNATCTCNCGCTCGCGNCTTGCNGGNGATCCNCCGGATTACATGATCCGCCCGCGGTTGAAGAATATNGGCATGGCAGATTTCCATCTGGCGGATGAAGCAATCCGCCAAGGCCTGGAAGTAGGCCGNCAGCGGATCGCTGAGTTGGTTGCCCAAGGGCATATCGAATTCGCGTAAGCCTCTATTTTACACGCTTCTTATCCATAAACCGACTTCCTTTTTTTGGGGAAGCGCTCTAGCTGGCAATGTAGCTGCGCATTTCTTCGGCTTCACGTTCGGTATCTTCGATCTTGCGTTTCACAACGTCACCGATNGANACCAGTCCCAGCAGTTTTCCATCTTCTACTACCGGCATATGTCGAAAACGGTTTTCGGTCATGACTGCCATTACTTGGGTAACTGTGTCGTGCGGGCTACAGGATATTACAGTGGCCGTCATGCAGTGGGAAACATCNGCATCCAGCGCATCTGTTCCGGCAATCGCTAAATCACGNACGATNTCACGTTCGGAAACAATGCCGCAAACGCTGCCGGTCTCATCGGTGATGACGATGGAACCAATCTTGTACTTAGCCAAAAGATGAATGATTTGGGTGATACTGCTGCTCTTATTGGCGGTAAATACGCTGGTGCCTTTTTCGGCAAGAATTGCNGAAACGGTCATGGGTAATTCTCCTGTATCTATAGGTTCGGGTCAGGCCAGGTGACACTGCGATACAAGAATCGCACTGCGTAAGCACAACCCCCAGAGCTACAAGATGGGGTAGATTCGGCGCGTTTGCAAGTTTGAAGCTAATTATTGGTGACCATTGGAAGGTTTATCAAAGTAATAAAACCCGAATAGTCCTGTTGCAAAACCACCAACATGGGCCTGCCAAGCTACAGGCGCAGCTCCATCACCAAGATTGATAACGCCGCTGCCAAACAGGAAATTCATACCAAACCAAAGAGCAAGAAACGTCACTACCTGACGGTTTTTAAAAGTTTCCACGAGACTGAGCATCGGAACTTTTGTCAAATCAATACCAAAGCCTGCGCGCGAAAAAGCAAACCTTGCAGCAGCTCCCATGAATCCAGAGACAATTGCCGATGCGCCAATGACCGAGACCATTTCACCGGCATGGAACACATAATGAAGGGCTGCGCCCCCTAAAGCCGTGGAAATGGAGAATAATATAAAAGAAACGATGCTGATGCGTCTGGCAATAATGGCTCCAAAGACCAGCATCCAGATACAGTTCATAAAAACATGGCCCCAATCGGCGTGCAGCAGAGAATAAGTAACGGGAGACCACCATTCGGCCATTGGGTAAGGCAAGTTGACGCTGNTTTCCGCATAACGCGCGGGAATGAAGGAAAAAGCCAGAATNGNNCGGAAATTCATCTCGGCTGAAAGCAGGAATTCGCGGATGGCGTGAATGGAAACCANCAGCACAATAAACGTCGTCATAATGGGTGGGACATTGAGCATTGGTGGCACTGGCGGCTTTTCACCTAATTGCCCTTGTTTGCTAAACTGATTTTCAAAATCCATTGATTTGCCGCCTCTCGCAATTTGAACCCTCTATATAATGTAATCGGAAAAAAAGGCAAAAAAAACCGCTCAAAGACATAAAGCCTTTGAGCGGTTGGTCGATCCCTCTGCGTACCCGTCCCTAAACGAATTGTGCAGTATAACCTAAGTGGCGAGGCTCATGGTTGTTAACACTTGCGCCTCGTGGAGTTGATGAATATCTCTCATATTTCAGCACCTTATGCAATCCTTACCGTTTGTTAAGGTTAACGGCAGTTCGANTTCGATTAAAATTGCACCATTTACATTTTATTAATAAATTCTTTTGAGCCANCCAAGAACTGGCACGCTTCCTGCTTTTCATGGAGCAGGAACAGGAAGTTTGGACAATGGTGTGCCAAATCGGGACTTACGGTAAATCCTACCTGTTCTCATTGAAAACCCAGCACTGGGGAAAGGTTTTATNATGAGACATTTGGCATCAAAACACTTATTTTCTTATTGGACCAACTTGCGCAATGACCGCAAGGCACCCACACGTGCTGAAATNGANCCTAGTGATATCCGTGAGTATCTGGGCGATACATTCATCCTTGAGGTGAACCAATCNCTGCGCACCATCAGTTTCAGACTTGCAGGCACAAGGTTGTGCAATGCTTATGGTCAGGAACTTAAAGGTCTGGGATTCATGAACCTTTGGGCTGAAGAAGATAATTTAAGAGTTCTGCGCGCCATTACCCGCACCTATCGCGACTTTAAGCCGGCNATTCTTTCCCATAAAGGAAGTGCCGCAGATGGGCGCGAAGTNGATTTTGAGACNCTNGTGCTGCCTCTCCTTCCTACCCATGATGGCGATATCCGTTTACTNGGTATATCCACCACNAAGGAAACTCCGATATGGCTCGGCAATGACCCAATCGTCACCAATAAGGTTACTTCCGCTTATAATCTCACCGGTGTAACCCGCGATGATACGAATGAGGCAAGCCTTGTTCCCTTCCCCGGCAACTTTAAAATTTCGCCAAGCGTCATATCTGCGACGATTGAGGGCAGACAGTTTGGCCACCTTCGTGTTCTCGATGGCGGCAAACAAGGTTAGATCACCNTTAATACAGGCGATTATTTGAATAAAAAATCCCGGTCATNTNGGCCGGGATTTTTTCTNTNTGCAACGCACAGTANAATNACGNCNATAATATTTCTAANTCCGTNCNGATGACAACCATTCCTTAACCTACACGGTTAATAATAAGGTATATTGATATTGACAGTGATAGGCCTCTGGGCTGGAATTAAGCATGGTTGCGATGGCAGCGGACGACGTACAAAATATAAGCGAGCATGAACGCCAGTTCCAAAGAGTGGAATTGACGCTGTTTGGCCGTTATATGCTATCCAACAGACAAGAATTTCCATGCCAGTTGCTCAATATGTCTCCGGGCAGTGCGGCAATGGTCACACCAGCCTCTGGCGAGATAGGCGAACGTGTCGTTGCCTATGTGGATCATCTGGGACGCATTGAAGGCAAGATCTTGCGATTGTTTCATGGCGGATTTGCCATGAGCGTCAATGCCAGCGAGCAAAAAAGAGATAAGCTTGCTGCCAAACTGACCTGGCTTGCCAATCGCCATGAACTCAATCTTCCTGAAGATCGACGCCATGAACGCATTACGCCCAAGCAGCCTACTGCGGAAATCAAGCTTGAGGATGGGCGCACCTATACAGCGCGCATTATCGATCTATCC
>JAESSK010000189.1 GCA_016764155.1 Rhizobiaceae bacterium | reverse complement strand
GTGCGCCATTCCTGCCCAGAAGCAGAACCCACAATTTGCCCGTCGGCCAAGCCCTCGCCCATGTCGTGCAACAACATATCGGTATAAGGCCAGATGAGCTGGAAGGCTTGTGCTTTATTTTCGGCTTTGCGCGAGGTGACAAATTTTGGTTTGTGGCAGGAAACGCAACCCCATGCATAGAACTGTTCTTTACCTTTTAGGACATTTGCATCGCTAAAATCACGACGCGCAGGAACTGCAAGATTTTGAGAATAAAAAGTCACGAGGCCCAATACCGGGTCCGGAGCTTCCTCGCTGCCTAGACGCTTTTGCACGCCCACGGGCATTTTCAAACAGGCCTGTTGGGCCTTGGTGCAATCCCCATGGCTATTGGGTACGTCAGGGCTGGAAATTCCAATATCACCGGCAAAAGCGCCTGCGCTTTGCTGGCGGATCGAGGCATTTGATGCCTTCCAGCCAAACCGGCCCAAGGTCATTTTGGAAGTAACAGGATCTCGCGTGATGGAAACCCTGCCGGATATGCCGTCATCATCCTTATCGTCGGGATCGGCATTTGCGATAATATCGGAAGCATGAATTGCCTCAAGAAGTCCGAGACCAATCATTTGCGGCGTGACACGCGGCGATAGGGTAGTATCGGGATGTAACGCGCCATAACCAAGATTTGTGACAGAATAGGTAGGCTTGCGCAGAGAGACGGTTGCGCCATCACCGAGGGTTACGGGAACCTCTTTATAGGTGATCTCCATACGGCCCTCAGCGGCCAGGCCTGGCACGGCTAAATCCTGCAATTGACCACCATAGGTCGGGTCATTAATCGTCAATTTGGTGAAATCGGCCAGCGCCTGAATTTCCGCGTCACTCGAAGGTGCTTTTGCCAGACGCAGGAACATCGAGGTGCGATCACGCTCGCCTTCCGGTGGATGGCCGCGACCATCTTTTAGATGGCAGCTCTGGCACGCACGCGCATTAAACAGCGGACCGAGACCATCGGAAGCCTGTGTCGAAGAAGGCGATGATACCCAAAGTTTGCGGAATAGCGCATTGCCGAGTTTAAACTGTTCTTCTTCGGCAAATTTCAAATTCGGAGAGAAGTGTGAATAGGCATCCCGGTTTGCGGCCTTAAGCGAGGTGGCTTTACCACCTTGCATTTTTTCAAAGACCTCGGCCTTTGAAAAATCAGACGTTGGCGTCGTTACCTTTTGAACGCGCAACAAATCCTTGGGCGTTAAATCATCGCGGATTTCCGGAATATTCAACTCATCAGCAGAAGCCATTCCGGAAAAATTAATACCAGCAAGTGCAAACAGAACCGCACCCGCCAAACAAGAGCTGATCTGTTTCACTTTATGCATATTATTTTTCGTCAGCTGCCCCTGCATTTAACTGGCCGTATTTTTCAATCCCGATCGTATTAATCAGATCGAGTTGAGTTTCGAGAAAATCAATGTGTCCCTCTTCATCTGCAATCAAACCTTCAAACAGATTTTTGGTGACATAATCACCTTCTGCTTCGCAGATTTCGCGGGACTTTTTGTAGGAGGCACATGCTTCATGTTCACCGGCAAGATCACACTCAAGCACTTCNTTCAGGTCCTGACCGATGCGCAGGCCGCCAATGGTCTGCAAGTTCGGGTGGCCTTCAAGAAAAATGATGCGCTCGACCAATTTGTCGGCGTGCTCCATTTCTTCAATNCTTTCTTCCCGCTCTTTTTTTGCGAGTTTTGTAAAACCCCAATCATCAAGCANGCGGTAATGAAGCCAATATTGGTTTACAGCACCTAATTCAAGCCGAAGCGCCTCGTTCAGGCGCTCAATAATTTTTGCACTACCCTTCATAATCATATCCAATCGGTTGTNTTCTCGTTTTCACGAGAAAACACCAATTTGTCATATCAAGCAACTCAAAAACTCCGGTTTGCGACAAATAGGTTAGCCTAGATGTCGCACCGATTTTGCCTATTCAAAGACAGAATCTGGCTTGTCCAGGCTATCGGAACCTTCGATCTCGATACCGGTGATTGCAAGGGTTGCAATGACCCGCTCGATGGATTTTGTCTGATCAATCAAGCCGTCAATCGCTGCCTGAACAACTGCATTGCCTGCGTCATTCCCTTCACTGATCATCTGGTCATAAGCTTCGCCGCCCATGCCACGTTTTGCCATTGTGCGCATGGCTGTAAGAGTTACTTCCAGTTTCCCCTTCAACTCGTCATCAACGGCTTTGTCTTTTTCAGCCGCGATTTNGGAAATCGAAGGACCGCTGACCACGGAACCNTCTGTGCGGGTATATTTACCCAGATATACGTTCTGGATACCAAGCGCATCATAGAGATGAGANTTATATGTGTTGTCAGAGAAGCAATCATGCTCTTCTTCCGGATCGTGAAGCAACAAACCAAGCTTCATGCGCTCGCCTGCCAGTTCGCCGTAGGATAGAGAGCCCATGCCGGTCAATATGACGGAAAGAGATTTTTTTGGATCACTCATCAGGCCGGTACGTGCGGCACCTTTTGCGGTCCAGTTACCAACCATTTCTTCAAGATCAGTCACAAGCAATTCAGTCACAGATTTCAGATATTCGCGGCGACGGTCGCAATTGCCATTGGTGCAATTGGCGATGTCAAAATCAGTGAATGAACGGTTACCAGCGCCAGCGCCTGTGCCGTTTAAATCCTGCCCCCAGAGTAGAAACTCGATGGCGTGATAACCAGTTGCCACATTGGCCTCAACTTCACCGGCTTCATGCAGATCGCCTGACAAAAACTCAGGGGTGATTTTTGATGCATCCAATTTTTTGCCGTTAACAGTCAATGACATGTTGGCAACCACGTTGGCGGTGAACAATGTGTTCTCGTCGCTTTCAGTGCCATAGCTTGGGTCAACATAATCGATCAGACCTTCATCCAGCGGCCATGCGTTGACGCGCCCTTCCCACTCGTCAACGATAGCGTTGCCGAAGCGGTAAACTTCTGTCTGCTGATAAGGCACACGGGAAGCGAGCCATGCGTCTTTTGCTGCCTGCTGAGTTGCAGCATTTGGACTAGCTAGAAATGCATTGATTGCAGATTGAAGCGTCTGGGCTGTGGTGAGAGAATCCTCGTAATTTGCCAATGCGATATTGGCATAGGTTTCAATCACGCCTTTTGGATCCGTCGCGGCCTGAGCTGGTGCCTGCATCACTACGGATGCAAGTAAAAGTACGGAGGCAATTGTCTTAATATGTTTTTTCATCATGGTTCCCCTAATGGATTAATGAATGGTTCTTGAAGGTTGTGACTCGTCCGGCCACACAAAATTGGGTTGTTGATAATGCTCTAGAATATTCTCGATAGCCTGCTTGGGAATTGGCAAAAGCGTCTGTTTCAACGCACGCAGGACAAGTGCAAAATTGGCTGCCTCCATTGCGACTTCCCGACAACGGTTTTGGCAAGTCAAATTTGAAAGGCAAAGCGCACTAGCCGCATCGTCGCCCCCTTGTATGGATGAAATCAGGCAAAGTATCAGCGCTTCATCGCGGCAGATATGAGCGGAACCGGCCTTGAACATGCGNAGCGGGCATTTGGCGCAAATGGCGGTTTTTTTCATGAATGACATCAGCGCATTTAATGCGTGACGACCATCCTTGGGCCCAAGCTCCTTGGCGTAAAGGTTCCAGACTTCGTTCCAATGATCGGTATTGCCGGAGGTGTATCCCATGGCCCAGCTGCGATAGCCTTCCAGAACCAACCGCTCAGGAAGCCGCCGAAAATAGCTTTCGGCCTCTAAAATATCCTGAGCTGGAATGTGTTGCACCTGACAAATCCACTTTGCGTTAGATCGCCGCCAATAAACATGACTGCTACAGTCCTATTTATTGGCGTTTTAAAGTGGAGTCAAACAGTTAATTTATAACAGGGCTAGCTTAAGCGTTATCAGACCAAGCTTTCAGCCGGAGTGCGACCTAATGCCCAGCGCTTAAAATGCCGGTTTTGATCGAATAATCGACAGCAAGTCCGTAATGAGGATCATCATCTGAATCGACCATTAGCTGTCCAGCCCGTTTAAGAAGCTGGTGGCAATCATGGGAGAGGTGACGAAGCTGAAGGGTTTTATCAACCGCCTCATATTTGGAAGCCAACGCTTCAATTGCCTGTAATGCGGACTGATCAACCACCCTTGAATTCATGAAATCGACGATCACTACATCAGGATCATTGGCTGGATCAAATATCTGGCCGAAGCCCTCGATCGAACCGAAAAATAACGGTCCTTCAATCTGGTAAACTTTGTGGCCTTCATCGGTGAGTTTCGAATTGGCATGGATGCGGGTGGCATTGCTCCAAGCATAGGCAAGAGCAGAAACGATCACGCCAACCACAACAGCAATCGCCAGATCGCTCATCACTGTGACGATGGTCACCAAAATCATCACCAGCGCATCGGTCAGCGGAATGATGCGCAAAATGCGCAGGCTCTGCCATGCAAAGGTACCGATCACCACCATGAACATCACACCGACAAGTGCTGCCAGCGGGATTTGTTCAATCATCGAGGATGCGACCAATATGAAAGCCAGCAGNAACAGGGCCGCTGAAATTCCGGAAAGACGGGTACGTCCGCCTGATTTTACATTGATCATCGACTGGCCGATCATGGCGCAACCGCCCATGCCACCAAAGAAACCGGTGACCGTATTGGCCACGCCCTGCGCGATGCATTCTTTCGAAGCGCCGCCGCCTTTNCCNGTCAGTTCACCCACAAGNTTGAGGGTCAAAAGGCTCTCAATCAGACCAATGGCCGATAGGATCAATGCAAAGGGGAAAATGATTTTCAGCGTTTCAAAATTTAACGGAACCATCGGGATATGGAATTCCGGCAGACCGCCTTTGATTGATGCCAGATCGCCAACGCGNGGCACNTCNATNCCGAAGAAAATAACGATGNCNGCNACAATGCCNATNCCCGCTAGAGGGGCNGGAATAATNTTNGTGATTTTTGGCATGCCCCAGATGATGATCATGGTCAACGCCACAAGGCCAAGCATCATGGCGAGCGACATGCCAGTCATCCAAACTTTTGCATCACCGGGACCAGCCACCTGAAACTGAGTGAGCTGGGCCAGGAAAATCACAATTGCCAGTCCGTTTACAAAGCCCAACATCACCGGATGAGGAACGAGGCGTATGAATTTCCCCAGATGGAATATGCCAGCCAGAATTTGCATCACTCCCATCAAAACGACGGTGGCNAACANATATTCAATGCCGTGCTGGGCGACCAATGCTACCATCACAACCGCGAGCGCGCCGGTGGCACCGGAAATCATTCCNGGNCGGCCACCAAAAATNGCGGTAATCAAACCAACGATAAAGGCTGCGTAAAGCCCGACCAGCGGATGCACNCCTGCCACAAAAGAAAATGCCACAGCTTCGGGAACCAACGCCAAAGCCACNGTGAAGCCCGAAAGCACCTCCGTTTTGATACGCATCGGCGTAAAGTGAATGGCTGTATTTTCTTTCCAGTCAGCAAAAGAAAGTCGTTCAGCAAATGCTGCTAGCGTAGGCTTAATCACGGGTAATCGTCCGATTCATTGGAAAATGGGAGGTTTCACCCTCTACATAGCGCAAAANGAACCTAATGCAAAAGATAACTGCNNCTNGNTGNCGTNAGTCGGGGCCATTATATTGGNCGATCTTTCAAANAAACCACAAAACTAACTCATTCTCGCNATCTCTTTNACACGCTCNGCATTGTCCTTGGCGAGTGTNCCATCCTTATTCCAGAGACTATTTTCAAATCCGACGCGGGCNTTTCCGCCNTTGCNNACNGCNTCNGNAAGACAGGCGGTTTCACCTTTGCCGAAAGCGCAAATTGCCCAGTCGGCNTTCAGTTTGCTTTGGNTAAAGACATCAAGNAAAGGNGTGAGATCGTCCGGGCTGCTTTCCTGATTTATTGANTATCGNCCNAGGACAAATANTAGCTGNAGNTNNTTAGCCGGCAAAAACTCNATTNTTAATNAGNTTTGTTAGNTGGCTAAGTTCTGATGGCTCGTANAGGATGTGCTGAACTGCAATTTCATTGTCGCTGGCCCAATGGTAGAATTTTGAGGGTTCGGTGTCTCCGTCTGCCAGCATTTCCTTAAGCGAGATTGAGACCGATTTGGGCATTACATCTCTTACGAGAGCGCGCTGCTCGGCTGGAGTGTATATGCCGACCGCCTCGGTGGTGATTTGCACCTGCATTTGCGGCACGGTGGTTTGCATTTCAGCGATCAGTTCTTTGTAAAGACCTGCATCCAGAACGTGGCTTTGATCTTCATCACGAACATGGGCATGAAGGCCCGTTGCTCCGGCGGCAAAACATGCTTTTGCGGCTTCTACGGTTTCTTTGATGGTAACCGGCAGTGCGGGATGATCAGACTTCTTTCGCCGGGCACCATTGGGGGCGACCATTATTTTAGGCAATGGTTCTATAGGCATTTAGATGGCGGCCTTGAATGCGATATCCAGTTTGGTGACGATTTCATCGATATGGTTATCCTGCATTATATAGGGCGGGGCAAGCAGAACGTGATCGCCCCTTTGCCCATCGATTGTGCCTCCCATCGGGTAGCAAATCAAGCCAGCCTCGAACGCAGCTTTCTTGATTTTTTTGTTGATGCCGAGGGTCGGATCGAAGGCATCCTTGGTGGCCCTGTCTTTTACTATTTCGATGCCGCGGAATAGACCCCGTCCTCTGATATCTCCAATATGAGGATGTTGACCGAAAGCACTTTCCAGTGCCTGTTGCAGCTTGTCGCCCATTTCATTTACCCGAGGAATTAATCCTCGATCCAAAATAGCACTCAACACCGCAAAGCCTGCCGCACTTGCCGTGGGGTGACCTAGATAGGTGTGACCGTGCTGGAAAAACCCTGTGCCTTCCCTTATCGCTGAATAAATTTTTGCGGAACAAAGCATTGCGCCGATGGGTTGATATCCAGCGCCCAGCCCCTTAGCGATGGCGATGATATCGGGAGCGATGTTTTCCTGTTCAGAAGCAAATAATGAGCCGGTGCGCCCCATGCCGCACATGACTTCATCAAGGATCAGCAGTACATCATGGGTGTCGCAAATTTCTCTGATGCGCTTGAAATAACCCTCGACCGGAGCCACCGCACCAAGGGTTGCGCCGACGACGGGTTCGGCAACGAAGGCCATAACGTTTTCTGGACCAAGCCGGTGGATTTCGACTTCCAATTCATTGGCAACTCGCTGGCCGTATTCGAATGCGGTCTCGCCTTCTTGCTTACCTCGATATTCATAACAGGGTGAGATGTGGCTGGTTTCAATCATCAGTGGCGCAAAGGGTTTTCGCCGCCATTCGTTACCGCCGGTAGCGAGTGCGCCGAGCGTATTGCCGTGATAGCTTTGCCTTCTGGCAATGACGCGTTTCTTTTCCGGTTTTCCGACTTCAAGGAAATATTGCCGCGCGAGCTTGATGGTGGCTTCTACGGCCTCCGAGCCGCCGGACACCAGAAAGACACGATCGATGCCGTCAGGTGCATTGGCAATCAACAAATCGGCGAGTTGTTCAGCAGGCTCAGATGTAAAAAATCCCGTATGGGCGAATGCCAACTGGTCGAGTTGCGCTTTGATGGCGTCAGTGATTTCCGGATCGCCGTGACCAAGGCAGGAAACGGCGGCGCCACCGGAGCCGTCGAAATATTGTTTGCCCTGGCTGTCTGTTATGTAGCAACCTTTGCCGCCAACGGCGACAGGCAA
>JAESSK010000188.1 GCA_016764155.1 Rhizobiaceae bacterium | reverse complement strand
AAGGAAAATCGGCACATGAATATGAATGCGCCACTCGGCCCCTTGAGCTGCTTCAACCGTATCCAGCGCAAACGGAATATCGGTAAAGCGGGTGATTTTGCCATTCTGGTTCTGGATCACCTGATGCATATAAATCGGTTCGTTCATCGCACCCAATTGNNNAGCNGTATCGCTGTTCACNTCCCCAATACGAAGGGCGGAACTGAGTTGAAGTTTGGAAATTTTAATGCCCGCATCTTTCAGCGCATCAAGGCTGCTTTGAGCATTCTCAAATTCAACCGCAGCATGACATACATCATAACAAACTCCGATATGACGGTGAAGCGCGTCTAATGCTTCGCCTTCCGTCAATCCCGTAAGCTCTGCCAATAAGGTAACAGCACGATCACCAAACAAATATTCTGAATAAAAGCTGATGGTCTCTTCAATGGTTTCAATCAGGCAAGAGGGTTCGGGTTCCAGCGCCAGATTGATGGTCTTTCCGGTTCTGTTTTGGATCGTCACCAAATGCGCCACGTGTTGAACAATGTTATCGCCAATGGTTGAAATGATATCAGCGCCATCACTCCCCGCNACCCANGCTTTATACGTTCCAGGNACNGTNCTGATTGAACCTTCCATGCCCTCNGGCAACCANTTTGCCAAATGATCTGCCAGCGTATTTGTATAGCTAAGCCGCGCCGGATCGCTCCAATCAGGGCGATAGGCGCCTTCCTTGACTGGCTGACCGTGAAAGGTCCCATATGGAAATCCGTTCAGAGTGAAGATGTAATAATCCCCCTCTTTCAGAAACGCTTCAAACTCGGCAAAGACNGNAGGATCACACAGAGCTTCGCCTGCAACAGCCGACAACCGCAAGCCAAGGCCCAAAGGCGCATTGGGCGAGACTTCAGCTTTCACCGCAGGCAAATGCTTGCGGATGCCATCAAAAATCTCTGCCCACGTTTCACCCGCATGAATATTGGTGCAATAGGTCAGATGCCCGAGATCACTATTAAGCTGCATTAATTTTCCTGACGCGATTTCATCCAGTTGATCGATTGNTCCACCAAATCATCATCCATTTCGTGAACTTCAATACCCACACCGATATCAGAAAGAAGCGTAATCGTCAGTTCNCCGCCGAGATGTTCACGGAATTCATGCAGCCCGACAATCACTTCCAATGCGCCATCAGAATTGCGATTTTCCAGCGATGGATGCCANAGCTTAAATCCAAGNTGNTCAAGCAGGAAGCAAATCCGGTCGTCTTCNCCGGGCTTTAACAATCCNCTGAGAACCGAATAGCGCGCATCAAGCGCAATACCGATTGCTACCGCTTNCCCATGACGCAAATGATAGCGCGTCATGCTTTCAAGNTTGTGGGCAGACCANTGACCATAATCAAGCGGCCGTGCACTTCCCATTTCAAACGGATCGCCGCCCTGCCCGATCTGCTTCATGTGCAATTCGGCGCAACGCTGGATCATATAAGACATGGCAGCTTTATCGAAAGTCGCCAGATCATCGGAATTTTGTTCAAGCCANTTGAAAANTTCATGATCGCGNATAAGCGCTACTTTGACNGCTTCCGCCATNCCTGCAATTTTATCCCGCTCGCCCAAATCCATGATGAAAGCGATATCGTTGAGAACCGCAAATGGCGGCGCAAACGTTCCCACATAATTTTTCGTGCCAAAAAGATTGGTGCCGTTTTTCACCCCGACGCCGGAATCATTTTGTGACAACACAGTTGTAGGAATGCGTATGTGGCGAATGCCGCGATGAGCCGTTGCCGCAACCAGACCAGCGGCATCAAGTACCGCCCCGCCACCAATCGCAATAGCGTAGGAATGGCGGTCGATATGAAAATCATAAAGGGTTTTTTGCATCTGCTCTACAAAATGCAGATCGGTTTTAATCTTCTCGCCACCGGGAACCAGAAATGGTTCAGCAACCAGATCGATATGCTGATGATGATGTTTTACATAGGCTTTGATTTCTTCGATCAACTGAGGCCGTGCATGGGCGAGACCGTCGTCGAGGAAAATAATAATCTTGTGCTTTTTGTCAGCTTCCTTGCGACACAAGGTATCAACCAGAGTGGGGTTTTTCGGATCAAACAAGTTCTCCGTGAAGGAAACCGGAAACTCGAAAGGTACAGCAAAGCGTTGCATCAACGTTGTTGTAGTGTTGGTCGANCGAACATCCTGATTAGTCATTTTTTANTCCCACTTTTACTAAGTCGCGACACTTGGTCGGACTTGACCTCCTCAAGGCCAGATTTTAATCTCAACGCGAAAACACCACTCTGTCAACAAGCGACTGCGAGCAAACCGATGAAATATTTAAACATTTTACTCTCCCTCATGATGATCNTATTTATCGTCGTGCAATATAATGATCCCGACGGNCCNATGTGGGCAGCGATCTATGCNGTTCCNGCAATTTGGGCGGGTCTGGCAGCCTTTCGCCTAAAGCAGGTTCAAACCAGNAGAGCCCGTGCCTTATTAGGCGTATCAGTCTTCGGTGCCCTTGCCCTTACNGCCTATTATTGGCCCACAACCCCGAACTTCTGGGTCACGGAAATCTATTGGGAAACCGAGACCGCCCGCGAAGGCATGGGGATGATGATCGCCACTTTCGTTTTGCTTGTCGCTGCCGCTACAATNTGGTCTGCAAGACGAAAATAATGNAGCTGTTTTANCGAAGAAAACNGGGTGCTCGCACAATGATNAGCGACACCCTTTTTCTTCTCAAATCAGGGTGAAAATTTCTTGCTTTTAACGTAAGCAACCACNGCCNTCAGCTCGTCTTTTTCATAGACTTCTTCCCANGCNGGCATTTTCTTAAAGCCNTTGNTAACGCGCTTNTAAACNAANGCAGNCGTATAGCGTTTTGGCTTCAGCTTAGGCGCTTTGCCCGGATATGCTTTATANCCATGACAATGGGTACANTGNTCAAACCACAGCTCTTTGCCCTGCTCAAAAATTTTCGGATCATTCAAATACGCTTCGGTGAACTCGACCGGCGCCTCATCTGCCAAGGCAGCAGGAAGTCCAATTCCGGCGGTAACCAGAAGGACGCTTGCTCCAAGGATACTAACAATTTTCACGAAGTTTTACCCCACTATGTGTGCCAATTAACGGCCATGCGATCTTCTCACCATCATCCTAATGGAACAAATGAATTTATCGACATCTGTTTGGACAATGAGTTGATCAAGAATTTACATTTAAAAAAAAGAAAAAGGGCGCTGTTGGTTTTCATACAAACAGCGCCCTCAATTTTTTATCGACTAGTTAGCAGGAACGATCTTGTAGATTGTATCTTGCGTACCATTCGGACCAGTTGTGACAGAAGTCAAAGCATAGACTTCACCAGCAGCATCCTGTGCGAATGCTAGGATGTATGGTTTTTTGCCATCCATGCCAACAACGGTAGCAACTTCCATGGACCATTTTCCGTCAGCACCTTCTGTGCCGAAGAAGATTTGACCGTCCATTTCAGCGAAGCTTTTGCTCCAGTCACCGAAGATGTATTTGCCATCCCAAGCAGCTGTGCCGCCGCGATATACATAACCACCGGTAATCGAAATGCCCAAGCAGCCATTCGGTTTAGCAGTACAGTTGTTGTAAGTCAGGATTGGATCAACAAGACCTTCTGATTCACATGAAGCAGGATGATTGTCTGGCGCTGCATAATCGAAGCAATGCGTAGACTCTTTCTTGCGCCAACCGTAGTTTGCACCAGCTTTGATGATATCAATTTCTTCATAGCTGTTCTGTTGCACGTCACCACAGAATAGACGACCGTCTTTCATGTCGAAAGAACAACGCCAAGGGTTACGAAGACCGTAAGCATAGATTTCCTTGCGAGCATCGTCATTTCCAACGAATGGATTGTCGGCAGGAATTGCGTAATTGTTGCCGTCCATTGATTTATTAACGTCGAGACGCAGGATTTTACCGTGCAGTACGGACAAATCTTGACCATTGCCGTCAGTCACATTGTGGCCGATGCCCCAGTCATTAGCGTAACCGCCATCACCAACTGACATATAGAGATAGCCGTCTGGGCCAAATCCGAGCCAGTGACCATTGTGGTTGAACTGTGGCCAGTTGATCCGGGAGATAATCCGGCCTGAATTTGGATCTGCAACATTTTCATCGTCAGCAGACACTGTGTATTCAGCAACAACGTTGGAGTGATCCCACCAGAATAAAACACCTAGATCGCCCTGAGGGTCACTACGGGTTGAGTAGGAAATGTAAAATTTGCCATTGGTTTTGAAATCAGGATGGAAAGCAAGACCAAGCAGGCCGCGCTCGTCAAAATCATGGAACTGATCCACAATCAGGTTCCGGATGTCCAGAAACGGTGTTGGCTGCAATTCACCAGCAGCATTGATGATTTTAACTCTACCGAATTGTTCAATAACGAACTTACGGTCATCACCATTAGGCTGAACCATTGCCAAAGGTGCGTTAACACCACTCACAAGAGGTTCAAGTTTGATTTTCACTTCAGCATTTGAAGCCGCGGCACCAGCCACGATCAATCCAGTCGTTAAAGCAACGCCGGACAATAATTTCAATAGATTCATTATATCAGGTCCTCCACCTACATATTAAAAAAACACCACCAANCATTGAGGAAATTCGGCCCCTCGCAATGACNGCAATACTCCCGCTAAAATTTGTAATATCAGCCCAAGTGCACNAAGCGACTNNCTACCAACNNGGNTTCCAATCCAATATTCCTCTTNGAANACCNTCCACAAAATGTAGCATTATTTCTTGTAACAAATAATCACATGGACTCCAATTTGTTTTTGTAAACAAATTGCAATATAGCCACGGAATTTCTGAATGTTAGATAAGGATTTTCAATAGATAAATCATACACTTTGCAGAAAAATTCTTCAAATAGAACACTTTTAAATAGGAGTAACTTAATCAAGACATCTTGGTGATTCAGCTTCTATCAAAAATCCTGCAACGGGAATTACAAAGGTGATTATACATTGATTTTCGCGCCAGTTCCCCGTCCCCATCTATGATAGCGCGAACCAATACCTGATGCTCCTCAAGGGTTAAACGCATATGCTGTTGCCGCGCATCATCTGGCAGGGTTTTAATAATATTCATGGCAAATAAAATATGTGGCTGAAGNGAACGCATGATATTTATGAAATATTTATTGCCCGAAATTTCAGCTAACCGCAGATGGAATTCGGTATCCGCTGCTGACTGCTTTGCTGCCACCCCCTCAAGCTCTGCCAAAGCCACAGTGTGATTTTCAAGGAATTCGATGTCATCTTTTGTACATTGCTGCGAAGCAATTTCAGCAATGCCCGGCTCAAGCACAATCCTGCATTCGTAGCATTTTTCCAATTCAGCNAAACTTTCATCCGGGGTATAGGGAACCGATGCCCCATTTACATGCTCGGTGACAATGGTGCCCGAACCCTGACGTGAAACNATNAAGCCTTCATCTTTCAGCTGNGCCANNGCAGANCTNACGGTGGTTCTGGGGATACCGTATTCGCTGACCAGATTGGTCTCTGTCGGAAGGGAGCTTAAAGGGGGGAAATCACCCACAAGAATACCGTTCAGCAAGTCGTTATACAACTGACCAGAAAGNTTTTCGCGGCGAAATACCAAATTGCCGGGCATGAGTGGATTACTCCTCCTAAGACACTGACATNGCCAATCGTTGCAAAATTTTCTTCACAAGTATAATAGAAATTAGATAACTTCATGGAACAAGTGTTTGTCCTCGCTGTATTATCCGATCAAGAATCCGAGAATAGCCCAGCCTATGTGGCGGATATGTTTCCTTACGACATGCGCAAAAANGGTCGNACAACCAGCCATAANAGAAACGGTAACACCGCNGATAAAGCCAGCGTCAGGATGGGACGGTCGCCGCCCAGATAACCGATNGTGGCATATAAAAANCCCANCGGAATTGAACCGCAAAGNAATGCTGTAAAAAATATNCGNAANGGCATCCGCGACAANCCNGCCATACAGGCAACCACTTCCGATAAAACNGGCACCCAGCGCGACAGAGCCACCAGCCAGCCACCNATATTNGCAAATATNTTTTCGCTTCTGGTAACNGCCTGCTCGCCATTNAGCCAAAGCACAAATGGCCTGCCCATATGACGGCATAGNAAATAACCAAACAGTCCAGAAACGACTGAACCAACACCGGAAATTACGCCGCCAAGAACCGGCCCGTAAATCATACCGAGCGCTGCCATCACCGAAGTTGTTGGAATGGGAAAGGCAATATCCGCTATCAACAAACCGATGGCAACGACCCAGGCAAAGTTTCCATAGTCCTGCAGGATGCCAATGGCACCACTGCCAACAAACATCGCTTCCAGCTGATCGCCAAAAAGCAAAAANGGAATAATAACAAAGGCGGCAATCGCCAAAACNAGCCAAATCAGTTTAGCNGCACCGCCCATAAAACCNGTCCCGCAGCTTATTCGATAATNANATTATCNAGGGAATGCTTGCTCGTAGTATCGCCGATCTTATCACCAACCACCGGCTCACGCTGCCCACGCAAAATAGAGTTACCTTCATAAACCGTGCGCTGATCAATCGCCGGCGGGTTAAGCCANTCTTCTTCTTTCATCTGGCCNCTTTGGCCNTAAGCATCCAGTGCATTTTGATAGCAAACCAGACGAATGGTNTCTTCATCAATCCCCTCTTTCGCAGCCAGCGCCGCAGTTTTGGCAACGCCCAACGGCTCGGAGATNCCCCAATCACAGGCAGAATCTATAATAATACGTTCAGGCCCATATTCCTTCAGCAGTTCAACCATGCGGGCCGAACCCATTTTNGTGCTCGGATAGATCGAGAACGCAGCCCAATAGCCACGATCCAAAACCTCACGCACGGTCTCTTCATTGTTGTGGTCAATCACCACCATAGAAGGATCGACCCCATGNTCCTTNCACACATCCATCGANCGGTAAGTGCCTTTTTTCTTGTCGCGNTGAGGCGTNTGAACCATCACGGGAAGATCAACTTCCTTGGAGAGCTCAAGCTGCAACCGGAAATATTTATCTTCCAAAGGCGTTTGATCGTCATAGCCGATCTCGCCAATCGCAACGACGCCCTCTTTCAGCGCAAAACGCGGCAGAATTTCCATCACCGCCTCGGCAAGCTCTTCATTATTGGCTTCTTTNGAGTTCAAACCGATNGTGCAATANTGGCGAATGCCAAACTGCCCGGCACGAAANCGCTCNAAGCCNACAATCGATGAGAGATAATCAATATAGGTCGCCACATGCGTGCGGGGTTGCCCGATCCAGAACGCAGGCTCAATCACCGCAACCACACCGGCAGCAGCCATTGCCTCATAATCATCGGTAGTCCGAGATATCATATGGGCATGGGAATCAATAAACATCATCGGGTCAGTTCCACTTCAGTATTCATTTTTCGGGTAATCGCCAGCGAATTTTCAAACATCTCGTCGGCAATCGCCGTCCATGTCAGTTCGCCAGATTCAATCGCTGCACTAAATTCAGATAATTGCTCAATAAGGCTATCTTTTTGCTCGGAATCAGGTGCAGAGGCCAGCGCCAGTGCCACGCCTTTTTTCTCGGTATCATTGCCCTCATCAACTACTTTTTGAAAGTCGTCGAGATATTCATCCTTGGCAAAAGGCCCGATACAACGCCAAAGCTCCGGCGAGACAAATCTATCAGCAGCCCACCGCTCATGGGAATAATCGCGCAGAATTCGCGCCAGTTCAGGATTGGCTCTTTCATCCAACCCTTGAATGGGTTCAAGCATCACACCGATGAACAGGGATTTCAAAACCATATTGTTCCAAGGGTTCTCTTCAAACTGTTCCATGGGAAAGGGATTGCGATGAGCAATCGCTTCAAACTCAGCCTTGATATTGGTGCGCAACCCCAATGCTGTTTGTTCAACCAGCGCCTCGGGTGCTGCATATATTGGCAGGCCAGAATAAAGCGCGATCAGCTCACCCAAATCGGCAGTTCGGTGAAGTTCTTTGAATCGCTTTGCGAAGGATGAGCCGTTATCCTTTGAAATATCGGTCAGAATCAATATACGAGCAGCAGTATCAATGCTCCATTGAGATGGGTTCCATCCCGGTCGGGCGGCTTTGGCAGCAGCAGATCATCTGCGTTTAATTGCAAGTCATCCTTGCCCAATTTGCGCGGGACCATACCAAAAGTAATATCAAAGGATTGCTTTTCGGGGTCGGATTCCAACTTGCTCAATCGATCGCGAAACCACTCGGCGGCGTCATCCGAGAGTTGCCGAAATATCCAGCTTTTCAATAGTTCAGATGGCGTTTTACTCATACTAGAATCCAGAAATTGTTTCCCCTCAGGCAGATCAAACGTAATGACATTAGCTGTGCCTGACAAGATGGAACTATTCAGGGGCTTCCATCTGTCGCAAATGCCAACCTATACAACGTCAATTTCAACATCACTCAACGCGGTAATATTTGCGCTTTCAGTCAGCACCATCGCAATGGTCAATTCTTCAATTATCGTTTCCAATTCTTCGACAGCTTCTTCCGGTCCCTCCATCGCCGCTGCCAACATCTGGCGGCCGATGCCAACCATGTCAGCACCCAATACCAGCGCCTTGGCCACATCCAGACCATTGCGTATGCCGCCAGTAGCAATCATTGGCAGCCCCACATCATTCACCTGCAATAGTGTATCAACGGTGGGTAGGCCCCAGCTGGCAAAAGTTTTTGCCAACCTTGATTTGCGCAAATCACCTGCCAGTTTCGCTCGCACACCTTCAATCTGCACAAAACTCGTACCGCCCGCCCC
>JAESSK010000187.1 GCA_016764155.1 Rhizobiaceae bacterium | reverse complement strand
CTCTCGGTCTACTCTTATTTTTTAACGCTTACTTGATAGCGCCGGATGCCTTCAGGATCTTCGTATGACGATCCCTCTGTGTGGTCCAATAGCTCTTCAGTTCATCACCTGCCATGAAATCGCCCATCAGGGATTTCTTGGTTTTGTATTCTTGCCAATCGGCAGATGCATAAACTTTCTTGAAGAGATCCGTATAGAATGCGGCAGCATCATCAGACATGCCAGGAGCGCCAACAACGGCCCGCTGCATGAAGTATGAGAAGTCGCCACCCTTTTCTTTCAGGGTCGGAACATCAGGGAACATTGGCAATCGCTCATCCGTAAATGCTACCAATGGAATCATGTCACCAGACTCGTAAAAGCCGAGTGCTTCAGATGGATTATTCACTGAAGAGTTCAACTGTTTACCAGCAACCTGCTTAGCAACAGCGCCACCACCTTTATAAGGAATGTACTTCATGGACAGGCCATAATTGCCATTCAGATAATCGGTAATGATGTTATCTTCAGAGTTTTTACCTGTTCCACCCATGACCCATTTTTTGCCCTGCTCCTTGGCAACTTTCAGATATTCATCGAAAGTTTTAATGCCGGAGTCTTTGTGGACCCAGAGAAGGAAAGTATCTTCAGCCATACGGCCGACAGGGGCAAATTTCATGATGTCCACATCAAGGCCAGGCTGGCGCAATGGAGTGGTAAAGAACGAGTTCAAAGTCACCATGATTGTGTGGTCAGGATCGCTTGCTTCTTTAGCAGCGATAAGTGCTTCAGCACCGGAACCACCTGGTTTGTTGGTTGGAACCAACGGGCGTNGTGAAAGCTTNTCTTTTTCNATAATCGCTTGCATCAGACGTGCCATTTTATCGGCACCGCCACCTTTACCAGCCATAATGATAAAATTGACTGGTTTGTTTGGTTCAAACGCCTGAGCGATTGTAGTAAGTGAAGTCGTCGCTAGTGCAGCAGCACCAACCACGGTTAGAAACAATCTTTTGGTAATACGCATATTAACCTCCCAAGGTAATTGCAATATTCTGCGCGAAAGCGTCACGCGTCGCGTTCTAAACCGATAATTCGGCTTAATTCTCCAATCCTTTATTCATGTTCGCGTCGAGGCTCTCCCAAGCCTATTTCTGCTTCACTCAGTGAACCAGAATGACGGGTATATCTGCATTATCGACCACATATTGGGTGTTNCCACCAAATACGGACTCGTGTTCATGGCTATCGCCGTAAGCACCCATGANCATAAGATCAGCACCTGCGGCCTTGCTTCTACTAATCAGCTCTTCGCCTATTTTCTTCTTAGCGGTAAAGCGTTCGACGCTGGCTGAAATTCCTCTGTCGGTGAAGTAGGACAACAAATCCTCGGCATTTGCTCCATGTATTTCAGTCCCGCAGGATAAAATGACAACTTCATCGGCCTTCTCAATAATTCCCATGGTCAGAGCCACAGCGCGTGCAGATTCTGTCGAACCGTTCCACGCAATTGTTATCTTTTCACCCAGAGCCTTTGGCGGCGTTTCCACAGCCGGACACATCATCACCGGACGACCNGTATTAAACAATGCAGCCTTCAATGTATTGGTCCCGAGATTGCGGTCCCTATCAGGTTTGGCAACACAAATAACATCGGCCAATCGTCCATGATGCTTGATCACATCAACCTGTCGTCCCGCTTCCTCGACCCAGAATGCAGTCGCAGATTTACCGGTCGGCTTGTCGGTCATTTTCAGACCAAACTGCTTGGCAAGTTCCGCAAATTCACCTTCTAGACCTTCTTCTTCCAGATCAGCAAGNTTGCGNGCTTGGCCCAACAATTGTTCTTTCATGAAGGCAGGGATTGGAACACCGAATGGCAACAAATCTTCGGGCCTTGGCCTGCAATGGGTCACNACAACATGTGCTTTAAATCGCTTTGCAAGTGCTGCAGCATGGGCAAAGACATTATCGCCTTTTCCATCGCCCCTTACTGGCAAGATTATTTTGCGAACCACTTCACGCTCCCCTAGAACAGACCATCAATTTGACCTTGGTCATTCAGCATTATTGTCTCTGATGATGGCACCCGAGGTAGACCCGGCATTGTCATAATTTCTCCGCAGATAGCGACGATAAATCCGGCACCCGCACTCAAACGAACTTCGCGAATAGGAATGGTGAAACCGGTCGGCGCGCCCCTGAGGGATGGATCACTGGAGAATGAATATTGCGTCTTCGCCATACAGACCGGCAATTTGCCATAACCTGCATCTTCCCACTGTTTCAACTGGTCGCGAACCTTCTTGTCCATAACCACGCCATCAGCACGATAAATACGTTTGGCAACAGTTTCCATCTTCTCAAACAAGCCCATTTCGTCTGGATAAAGTACTTCGAATTTTGAAGCATCGCTCTCTGCAATTTCAACTATACGCGTCGCCAATTCTACAATTCCCTTAGACCCNTTCTCCCAATGCTTACAAAGGATAGCTTCTGACCCTAGNCTGGCAACATAATCTTTACAAGCCTGAATTTCTGCTTCCGTGTCGGTAACAAAGTGATTAATTGCNACGACGGCTGGAACACCAAATCCCTTAATGTTTTCAATATGNCGTCCAAGGTTCGGGCNACCATCTTTAACNGCNTGNACGTTCTCTTCACCAAGGTCAGCTCTAGCCACNCCNCCATTCATTTTCATTGCCCGAATGGTCGCAACGATNACNATAGCNGCCGGNGCAAGACCAGCCTGACGGCATTTAATATTGAGGAATTTNTCAGCACCCAAATCAGCACCAAANCCNGCTTCNGTNANNACGTACATCTGCNANTTTNANNGCGGTTNTNGTTGCNANNACANNGTTACANCCATGNGCGATNTTAGCNAANGGNCCNCCGTGNANAAACGCNNNGTTGTTTTCCAGAGTTTGTACAAGATTGGGTTGCATTGCATCTTTCAGCAAAACTGCCATGGCTGTATCAGCCTTGATATCCCGGCAATAAATCGGTGAGCGATCACGGCGATAAGCAACAATGATGCGTCCAAGACGTTCCTGCAAATCATCAAGATTTAGAGCTAGGCAAAGGATCGCCATAACTTCTGAAGCAACCGTAATGTCAAAGCCAGCCGACGATGGAAAACCATTAGCCACGCCGCCAAGAGAAGTGGTGATCTGGCGAAGTGCCCGGTCATTCATATCCATCACACGGCGCCAAACCACACGGCGATTATCAATCTCAAGGCTATTGCCCCAATAGATGTGATTGTCGATCATCGCTGAAAGCAAGTTGTGCGCTGAGGTAATCGCGTGGAAATCTCCGGTGAAATGGAGGTTCATATCTTCCATCGGTATAACTTGCGAATAACCACCACCGGCAGCCCCACCCTTCATGCCAAAGCATGGACCAAGGGACGCTTCACGGATACAAATCGCGGTCTTTTTGCCAATCGCGTTAAGCCCATCACCAAGACCAACGGTCGTTGTGGTCTTGCCTTCACCGGCAGGTGTCGGATTGATCGCAGTTACAAGAATGAGTTTACCGTTTTTCTTGCCCGATTGTGCCGCAATGAATGCATCAGAAATCTTTGCTTTATCGTGGCCATAGGGAATGAG
>JAESSK010000186.1 GCA_016764155.1 Rhizobiaceae bacterium | reverse complement strand
TTCGAGATGAAGATCGGCGATACACTGGATCAACGCGCCTTGCTCGCCGATCTGGTCGCGCAACAATATAAGCGCAACGACCTTGCCTTCACCCGCGGCACTTTCCGTGTGCGCGGCGATACCATCGAAATTTTTCCGGCTCACCTTGAGGACAGCGCTTGGCGCATTTCATTGTTCGGCGACGAGATCGAAACCATCACCGAGTTCGATCCCCTGACAGGGCAAAAAACCGGCGACCTAAAATCAGTCAAAATCTACGCCAACTCCCATTATGTGACGCCGCGCCCCACCCTCAATCAGGCGATGAAATCCATTCGCGAGGAATTGAAGGGCCGCCTTGTAGAATTAAACAATGCTGGTCGCTTGCTCGAAGCCCAGCGTTTGGAGCAACGCACCCATTTCGATCTGGAAATGATGGAAGCCACCGGCGCCTGTGCCGGCATTGAAAACTATTCGCGCTACCTCACAGGCCGCAAGCCCGGCGAACCACCGCCAACACTGTTTGAATATATCCCCGATAACGCCCTCGTCTTTGCCGATGAAAGCCATGTAACCATCCCGCAAATCGGCGGCATGTACCGAGGCGATTTCCGCCGTAAAGCAACGCTGGCCGAATACGGCTTCCGTCTTCCAAGCTGCATGGATAACCGTCCTCTGCGCTTTGAGGAATGGGACGCCATGCGCCCACAAACAGTCTGCGTTTCTGCGACCCCTAGCAGTTGGGAAATGGAACAGGCCGATGGCGTCTTCGCTGAACAGGTCATTCGCCCCACCGGCCTGATTGATCCGCCGGTAGAAGTGCGCCCCGCTAAAAATCAGGTCGACGATGTGCTCGATGAAATCATGGCCACTACCAAGGCCGGATATCGCACACTTGTCACCACGCTTACCAAGCGTATGTCTGAAGACCTCACTGAGTATCTCCATGAAAACGGCGTTAAGGTGCGTTATATGCACTCCGATATCGACACGCTGGAACGCATCGAAATCCTGCGCGATCTGCGCCTTGGCGCTTTCGACGTATTGGTAGGCATCAACCTGCTGCGTGAGGGCCTCGATATCCCAGAATGCGCCCTGGTAGCCATTCTCGACGCTGATAAAGAAGGCTTTTTGCGTTCGGAAACATCATTGGTGCAAACCATTGGCCGCGCCGCACGTAACATCGATGGCCACGTTATCCTCTATGCTGACCGCATCACCGGCTCGATGGAACGCGCCATGGCAGAAACCGACCGCCGCCGCGAAAAGCAAGTTGCCTATAACATCGAACACAACATTACGCCGGAAAGCATTCGCTCGCAAATCACCGACATCATCGGTTCAATCTACGAGGGCGACCACGTCACGCCAGATATCGGCTTCGCCGAAAAAGGCGCNTTGGTCGGCAATAATCTGGCNGCNCATCTGGAAAATCTCGAAAAAGAAATGCGCGACGCCGCAGCCGATCTTGATTTTGAAACCGCAGCGCGNCTGAGAGACGAAATCAAACGCCTGCAGGAAACNGAATTGCTGATCGCTAATGATCCAATGGCCAGAGACGTAGGCATCGAAAACACCCAAAAAGCACGCAAGGCCAAAGCCAGCCGCAGGGGACGCGCAGATAAAAGCACNGANAANCCATCCTTGTTCCGCAAAAATACGCTTGATGAAATGACCGTTGGCAGAACAGAAAAACCCAACGCTGCCGCGCCAGTCCGCAGGAATAAAATCGGCATCGGCAGCCATGAAGACCCGGCAGACGTGAAGCGCAACAAGCGCGGACGCGGAAAAACCGGTCGTCCGGGACAATAGGCCTGCATCTAACGATTACCAAACAGCGACAATCGCCGCTGAATGTTTCCTAAATACCACCGACGATCAGGCCATCACAGTATTCGGACATTTACTTAAAGACTGGTAATTGAGCCAGTCCGTTAACTTCCCGGAAATCATTCGCAAAACACAGGGCTGACATGCAAAAACAGCATTTGTAAAATTGGCTCCATGCGCCTATCTCTAAATCATCGGAGGAGAGCAGCGGTACCCTTCTTCGCGTTAAGGGCATGACGTCCATATTTGAAATACCGTGAAAGGAACCAGTACAATGTCATTTTTCTCAGCACTCAAAGAATTCGCATACGGCCTCAAAGTAGGAACCTCTTATACGGTTTCTAATCGTCACGATTTCGTAGAAAAAGTTATNACACCAAGAATCAATCANCCCGGCGCGTAATCATTCGCTTTAGCCGATTAGGTTTTTAAAGTTTAAAGGCCCNGCTGANAATTCAGCGGGGCCTTTTTCTTTTGTGAAAGCAATGCAGCAACGCTCCAGTACAAAGTNTGNCTNAGCTCAGGTNGNGAAGAGCCACCCGGNGCNAGNTNCGCCGNNCNTACGGAGGGCCCAATGCGTCATGTCGAAGACATGCAACAAGAATGCATTGGANACGCCCGTGAGAACAAATAAACTAGACCGTTTCCGTCATAAGACGGATACGNTCTAGTGCAAGACGCCCGCCGTTTGGCACGTTCTTGTCCACATCAGCCAGCGTCACATGACCNTTCTCATCGGGAAANCCGAGNGTCAAAACCTCTGACATAAACGGTCCGATCTGGCGCGGTGGAAAATTCACCACNGCCATCACCTGCCGACCAAGCAGGGTTTCCGGTGTGTAATTCTCGGTAATNTGNGCCGAGGTNTTCTTTACGCCGATTTTATCACCAAAATCGATCTGCAATTTATAGGCAGGNTTTCGCGCTTCTGGGAATTCGTCCACCTGAATGATGGTGCCAATGCGGATATCAACGGCCAGAAAATCGTCAATCGTGATTTCATCAGATGCCATGGTTCACCTCTAAAGGGANAAATCTTCGGAACGTTTTTTCGCAGCGCCGATGGCTTTGAGCATAAGCGGCCCCAGACCATCATCCGCCATCAACACATCAAGTGCAGCAGCAGTGGTGCCATTGGGCGAAGTCACATTTTTTCGAAGCTGCGCGGGATCATCTTCGCTCTGCATCATTAATTCCCCAGCTCCTGCAACAGTCTCGCGCGCAAGCTGCAAAGCTAACTCTTCGGAAAGCCCTGCCGCAACTNCCGCTGCCGCCATGCACTCAGCCAAATAAAACGCATAAGCCGGTCCACTGCCAGATACAGCAGTCACCGCATCGATCAAGCGTTCTTCATCCACCCAGGCCACCGAACCGGTAGCCCGTAACAGACGATCCACTTGTAAACGNTGANTTTCAGAAACNAGTCCATTNGCANAACCAACGGTGATGCCGCGCCCAATAAGAGCNGGCGTATTTGGCATGGCGCGGATACAAGCAACTTCACCCGTTCCAGCGCAAATCGAAGCNATNGTTTTTCCAGCGGCGACGGAAACCACCACNGTGTTCNCACCAATCAANGGCGCAATNCCGCTTACAACCNCATCNAANATTTGAGGTTTAACCGCAANAACNACNATATCNGCGNCACCCACATCATCAGCAAGGGTAAAGTGGCCAACATTATTATCAGTGATTAATTTCNCCATNGCNGGCGGGGGAGAAGGATCAACAACACTTATCCTGTTGCCATTAACACCATCTCGAAGCCAGCCAGAGAGCATAGCACCCCCCATATTTCCGGCGCCAACAAGGCAAATTGTAAAACTCTCTTCGCCCGACATATTTCAGAGCCTTTCAAGGTTATATTGAAGCAATTCTNGGCCCAATATAACCATGAAAACCTTTAACACAAATNAGCAATTACCCCGTGTTTCAAACAACACACAATCCATTGCTTCGCGGGCAGAATGCCCGGCCCAAAGAACGTATTGGAAAGCTTGATAATAACGTTCACAAGCATCCAGCGCACTGGTCATCAAACACTTCAACTGCTCGCCATTCGGCTCAGCNCCACCATTNAACATCAAGGCNTGACGGAACATCCCCGTACCTTCGCCGCCCCAGATATCAAAGTGACCAATCAACATTTGCTCATTGACCATCGACAACAGCCTGTTGATCTCAAAAGCTTTTTCCTCAGGTACTTTCATATCGAAAGCGCAAGATAGATGCAGCGCCTCCATATGCTCCATCCAAGAAAAAGAAATACTATACTCCGCCCAAACTCCGCTGACTTGAATGTTGATTTCGTCCTCGCAACTACGTTCAAAATCCCAATCATTCACACTTGCAACCTGCTCCACCATATCAACTGGATTAATATGACGTGTTGGTTCCAAAGCTAAAAGCTCCATCATTTTTTCTGCCCCATACTCGCTGCTTCCAGCGAAAAAAATCAATAAAAATCTTCACGGCCAAAGCTGNTTTGGCCGGTTACTCATTACAACATTACTGGATACGCCACATACACTACGACTAGATTTGCGGTGTCTGCTTTTTGTCTGTGGCTGGTTTGCCTTCAGCGAAGCTTCCGAATCATTCCGTACTTCCAATGTACATTGCTGGAGTCCGAGAACCACCCATGGAAAACAAAACCTTACAAGAATTCACCGAAATCATTGAATCAAAAGATTCACGGATTCCTCTAAGGGATTCATGCAAAAGAATTTTTTCGATTTCCGCCCTGTGGAAAAGTACCTGTGGCTAATTCTTTGAAGCAGCAGAGGAAGCCCGTTTACGAGGGGCTTTTGGCTTTTCGATTGCCGTAATACGTTTTTCGAGTGCTTCGATCTGCAATTTTAGCGATTCATTTTCAGAACGCGCATTAGCAGCCATCTCGCGAACCGCTTCGAAATCATCGCGCTTCACCAGATCCATATCGCTAAGGAANTTCTCCGCCTGCGCCCGAAACGCAGTTTCAGCCTCCCGTTTNATGCCCTGAGCGGTACCTGCCGCATCGGTCATAAGTTTTGCAAATTCATCGAATAAACGATTTGGGCCCTGATTCATTTGACAATTCCGTCGCTGATAATATCTGTCTATAAGCTAATACCTATAATGCTTCGTTTCAATACAAACCCCGCGGCAAAAACACCAATGTTAATTCCATTCTCAGCCATCGCTTTTCCCATCATCAACCCCGTGGCCATTTCACTGGGGCCGCTACAGGTGCACTGGTACGGCCTCGCCTATGTGGTCGGCATATTATTCAGCTGGTGGTGGGCAAGGAAGCTGGCCGCAACACCGAGCCTATGGAAAGATAATAAATCCCCCATCAGCCCGGACCAGCTTGACGATTTTCTCACATGGGCCGTTGTCGGTATCATATTGGGCGGGCGGCTGGGCTATGTATTGTTTTACGATCTGGCCACCTATCTGGCAGATCCATTACAAATCACCGCCCTTTGGAAAGGGGGCATGAGCTTCCACGGAGCATTGCTCGGCATGATTATCGCCATCGCGCTGTTTGCCAAAAAACGCTCGATCACTCTTTTCAGCCTGTTTGATGTGATCGGTGCGAGCGTTGGCATCGGTATTTTTCTCGGCCGTGTTGCAAATTTCATTAATGCGGAGCTGTTCGGCAGACCAACCACTGTCGCTTGGGGAGTCGTTTTCCCCGGCGGCGGACCGGAACCAAGACACCCAAGCCAACTCTATGAAGCCGTGCTGGAAGGTTTAATTCTCTTTGCCCTGATGACCATCCTTGTTTACGCCCTGCGCAAATTGAAACAACCAGGCTTTATCGCAGGCGCCTTTGTCGCTTGGTACGCGGTCAGCCGCATCTTCGTTGAATTCTTCCGCTTGCCCGATGCACAAATCGGCTACCTAGCCGGAGGCTGGCTCACCATGGGCATGGTGTTATCCCTGCCATTACTGGCCATCGGTATCT
>JAESSK010000185.1 GCA_016764155.1 Rhizobiaceae bacterium | reverse complement strand
ATCGTGACAGAAGTCAAATTTCCCGGCGGCATGGCGTTTGAGCGGCCTGCTTGTTTGTAGATCAGCTCCGCATGGCGCACGATGTCTGTGTCTTCTTCCAATACCACGCTTTTTGGGGCAATCGTGATGCCTTCCCATACAGGCTCCTGCGCGTGGCACATGGAGCAGCGGCTGATGACGATATCGCGCACCATGTCGAAGGATGGCGCATTGGCCAATTTCAGTTCTATTTCCGTTGGCGCGTGGCTGGAGCTTGCTGTTTCCTCGTGGTTCACCGGCCCTGCTTGCGATAACCACATGATGAGAATGAAGCAAATAGTCGCCACCAGCCATGTCCAGTATGGCTCGCCTTTTTTGGCATGATGCATGTTGAAGAAGTGGCGGATAACCACGCCAATCACCAACACCAGCGCAATAATAATCCACGCATATTGCGTGGCATAGGCCAGCGGATAATGGTTCGACAGCATCAAGAACAACACCGGCAAGGTGAGGTAATTATTATGCATCGAGCGCTGTTTTGCTTGCAGGCCAAGGGCCGGATCAGGTGCTTCGCCAGCCAGCAGTGAGGCAACCGTTTTCTTCTGGTTTGGAATGATGATCATGATCACATTGGCCGACATGATCGTGGCAATCAGCGCGCCCGTATGAACAAACGCCCCGCGCCCGGAAAACACCTGCAAAAAGCCCCAGCCAATAGCCACCACAAAAATGAACACCAAAATAGAAAGCAGATTATCATTCTTTCCAATGGGGGAATTGCAGAGGGAATTATAAAGAACCCAGCCAAGTATCATGCCGCCAAAACCAAGACCAACGGCCTGCCATTGGCTCAGATCNGANACATTACGATCAATCAGAAACAGTTCAGGCGAACCGTAATAAATNACNCAAATCANGAAAAATCCGGAAATCCAAGTGGCATAGGATTCCCATTTGAACCANGTCAGTTCCTCCGGCATCGACGCCGGGGCCACCGTATATTTCTGCATGTGGTAAAACCCGCCCCCATGCACCTGCCAAGTATCGCCACCAACACCATCGGGAAGGTCTTTGTGTTTTTTCAAACTAAGATCGAGCGCGATGAAATAAAACGATGANCCAATCCACGCAATCCCGGTGATNACATGCGCCCAACGAATTGCAAAATTAAGCCAGTCCCAAACAATNGGCCACATAGNTTAGCTCCCTCTATAGGTTGAGTANCCNAANGCNGAAATCAGCANNGGCACATGATAGTGTGAGCTTGCATCNGCNATNCCAAANCGAATNGGAACCACATCGAGAAACANCGGATCAGGNAANTNNCCNCCCTGCTTTTTGAGATAATCCCCCGCCGCAAAATGCAGNTCGTAAGTACCGATAGCAAATTCGGTTTTATCNAATATCGGNCCATCACANCGNCCNTCNGAATTGGTCACAACCGATTTCAGTTTCTCCAGCGNNCCGNCATTATCNCGGTAAAGCGTAATCGCCAGACCGCTTGCGGGTTTACCGCTNGCCGTNTCCANAACATGGGTNGTCAAAAATCCGCTCATNGNNTGAANGCCCCTCAAATTTTTNTNNCCAAACGCTTGACTGATTCCCGCCCCATGCGCATGGTTTTTTCAATTACGTCAGTTTTTACGGTTTAGCCCAATTTGGCAATGGCTATTTGGCTAAATCCGTCAGGTCTCAACATCTTCGGCAGCAACATGAACAGATACCCAAGAGATTTCCGTGGCAACGGCCCAAAAGGTCTGGACCCAAAATGGCCCAATGGCGCGAAGATCGCCGTGCAGATCGTCATCAATTATGAAGAAGGCGGCGAGAACAATATTCTGCATGGGGATGCCGCATCTGAGGCATTCCTTTCTGAAATTGTTGGTGCCGCCTCATGGCAGGGCCAACGTCATTGGAACATGGAAACCATCTATGAATATGGCGCGCGTGCAGGCTTTTGGCGCTTGCATAAAATGTTCACAGAATTTGAAATTCCAATCACCGTTTATGGCGTTGCAACAGCGCTCGCCCGTGCACCGGAACAAGTCGCAGCCATGCAGGAAGCCAACTGGGAAATCGCCTCGCACGGCCTAAAATGGATTGAATATAAAGATTACACCCCAGAGGCAGAACGCGCCGATATTGTCGAGGCCATCCGCCTCCACACGGAAGTTACCGGCAGCGCGCCACAGGGCTGGTATACGGGCCGTTGTTCGGTCAATACGGTTGATCTGGTTTCCGAGCAGGAAGGCATAGCCTATTGTTCTGATTCTTATTCTGACGACCTACCTTATTGGCACGACACCGCTGAGAAGCCCCTGCTCATCATCCCCTATACCCTCGATAGCAACGACATGCGCTTTGCCATTCCGGCAGGTTTCAACAGCGGCGATCCGTTCTACACCTATCTCAAAGATTCCTTCGACATCCTCTATGCAGAGGGCTGCGAAGGCGCGCCGAAAATGTTCAATATCGGCCTCCATTGTCGCCTCGTCGGACGCCCCGGCCGCATCGCCGCTCTAAAGCGGTTTATCGAATATGCCACGGGTCACGAAGGCGTTTGGTTCCCGCGCCGCATCGATATTGCCAATCATTGGTTTGAGCATCATCCGTATAAACCATTCGACCGCCCAAGCCGGATGGAACAGACAAAATTCGTCAAAACCTATGGCGGCGTATTCGAACATTCTCCATGGATTGCAGAACGCGCCCACGCCGATGAACTCGGCCCCGCCCATGATTGCGTTGTGGGTCTTCACTCCGCATTGGCCAGAAAATTCCGCTCCGCTAGCCATGACGAAAAACTTGGCGTATTAAACGCCCACCCGGACCTTGCCGGAAAGCTCGCGTCAGCCAAACAGCTCACCGCAGAATCCACCAGCGAACAAGCATCCGCNGGNCTNGATGCGTTGACNGACGANGANCGCAAAACCTTCACCGGCCTCAATAGTGACTATGTCGAAAAGTTCGGCTTCCCTTTCATCATCGCGGTGAAAGGCTTGGCTAAATCTGACATATTGAGCGCTTTCAAAACCCGTATTAATAATGATGCAGAAGCTGAATTTTCCACGGCTTGCCAGCAAGTTGAAAAAATCGCGCGGCTGCGCCTGAACGACCTCTTACCGGAGTAACCCATTTTGCAAGATCCAACCCTCCTTCCCGATTTCACCGATGGCACCATCAACCTTGCCTCCGCCAGCCTTGGCGCGACGCCAGTATTTGCAACCGATGATTTCTTCGCCCCCCTCTCGCGCATGTTGAGCGATGACGATGCGATTTTCGTTCCTGATAAATATGACGACAATGGCAANTGGATGGANGGNTGGGAATCGCGCCGCAAACGCACCCCCGGCCANGANTGGGCAATCATCAAACTTGCCCGCCCCGGCACCATCGNCGGATTTGATATTGATACAGCCCACTTCACCGGCAATAATGCGCCCGCNGCCTCNATCGAAGCAATCCANNTGNANGAAGGCGAAGTGCCAGACGAGAATTCCAACTGGCAGGAAATTCTATCAAAAAAAATACTCAGCCCAGACAGCCACCATTTCCATACGATTGACGACACTGAAATGGGTGAAAAAGTCTGGACCCATCTACGCCTGCACATTTATCCAGATGGCGGCGTTGCAAGATTACGGGTCTATGGCCAAAGCCATTTTGANTGGAGCAAGGTGGAGGATGATCAGGAAATNGACCTGGCCTTCCTGTTTCATGGCGCCAAGCCCCTGAACTGGTCTGATTCCCATTACGGCTCACCGGAAAAACTGCTAACCCCNGGCCGAGGCGTTGATATGGGCGATGGCTGGGAAACCGCACGCCGTCGCGGACCGGGCTATGATTGGGTCATAATCAAATTGGGCCACGCGGGCACCATTTCCAATATCACTATTGATACGGCACACTTTAAGGGTAACTACCCCGAAAGCGGCGAAGTTCTGGGTGCACATCTTCCAGACCATGACGGGCGGCTATCGCTTGGAGAAATAGACGTTTCCGAGAATTGGGATGTCATCCTGCCACAACAAAAATTGCAAATGGATCATATCCACGAATACGGGCCGGAATTGCTGACATCACAAAAACCGGTCACCCATATTCGCTTTAATATTCGCCCAGATGGCGGTGTGAGCCGGTTACGAATTAACGGCAAAGTCTTCCGCGGTTAGCGAGTAGGCCTTGCCAAATCCACCATTGAGATTGGCCCGTTCAATCTCCAGCCGGTAGAACTGAAAATCTCCGAAGTCGATATAAAGTTTGGCCTTCGGGTGCTGCTCCAGATAGGGATCGCGCAGGCGGTCCCGCTCTTCTGATTTGCGTTCAATAATCACCGCATTGCATATCAAGGTAATGCGTGGATGGGCCAGTGGATCGCCCTTGCCGGGTTCGCCTAAAAGCACTGAACATTTGCTGTTTATCGCCAGACATTTGGAATGAATGGAAAGATCAGAGGCCAGAACAATCGGGCGTCCTTCGGGGTCAGTAGCAATCGCCACCCTGCNCACCAATGGCACCCCCGTATCAGGCTCCTGCACCGCGATCGCGGCAAAGCTTGCCTCTGCAATCAGTTTGCGTGCTAAAATACGGGCATCGTCATCCGTATCGCGAATTACTTTTTTCTCTTCTGCCATTTTNTCCTCTAAATNACTAANCTTGCTACNANATCATTATCTGTAATGTCTTGAAAACCAAGACCACCTTCAACTAATTTTTGTTTCAACGTATCAAAATTNTTGGCGTCTGTGGTTTCAATACCAATTAGAACCGAACCAAAATTCCGCGCNGATTTTTTCAGATATTCAAACCGTGAAATATCGTCATCGGGTCCAAGCATCAACAAAAAATCTTTCAAGGCTCCCGGCCTTTGCGGCAATTTCAATATGAAATATTTCTTCAATCCGGAGAATTTCATTGCGCGCTCTTTCACCTCCGGCAGGCGTTCAAAATCAAAATTACCGCCNGAGGTAACGCAGCAAATCGTTTTGCCTTTAACCTGCTCTTTCGGTAAACGCTTCAATGCATCTACTGATAAAGCGCCAGCCGGTTCAAGCACGATGCCTTCAATATTAAGCATCTCGATCATAGTCACGCAAACCCCGTTTGTCGGCGCAAGCAACACCTGATCCGCATCAAAACCTTTTAGATAATCAAAGTTCGTCGCACCAATTTCGGCAACCGCTGCACCATCAATAAAATTATCAATACCAACAAGCTTAACCCGTTTACCAGCCTTCAAACTNTTTTTCAGGCTCGGCGCGNTATCCGGTTCAACAAACAGAAATTCAGTGTCAGGAGATTGGCTCTTCATATAATGGGTCACACCAGCGGCCAGACCACCGCCGCCAACCGGCAGAACCATCAAATCAATCATCACCCCATCGGGTAAATGTTCAAGCAACTCTTTGGCGATGGTCGCCTGCCCCAAAATAATNCGTTCATCATCAAATGGCGGCACCATNATGCCACCCTTTTCCTTGCAATATTTAAACGCCGCATCATTGGCATCATCAAAACTATCGCCTGACAGAATAATTTTAACAAACGGTTCGCCAAAGGATTTGGTTTTCATGATTTTTTGCTGCGGTGTTGTCACCGGCATAAAAATCACCCCATTCTTTTTGTAATTNCGNCAAGCATGGGAAAANCCCTGAGCATGATTGCCAGCAGAGGCACAAACAAAATTCTCTGATGACGGATCTTGCTTCAAAATTTCATTGAAAAACGCATAGGCTCCGCGAATTTTATAGCTGCGTACCGGCGACAAATCTTCGCGCNTCAACCAGATATCCGCCTCATGTAAGTCACTGAGATATTGATTATATTGCAAAGGNGTNGGNTCTANCACCGCCTTCAAATCCGCNTGCACTCGGGCTGTATCATCAACAAAATCTGTCATNGTNTTTTTCGCTNTGAACAATCATTTGGGAATCATCAAAATTCGCTTCACACTTCCTTATCACAGCGATAGNGTTTGCCATAGAATTTGAAATAGCCATGCCGGAGGAACCTACATGCACGGTTTGATGATGGAACAGCAATTGCTGATTTCGGGAATAATTGATCACGCAGCGAATTATCACAACGATAGCGAAGTGATTTCAGTCAACACCAATGGCGGCCAGACCCGCACCAATTACGGCGAAATCCGCGAACGGGCGTTGCAACTGGGTTCGGCTCTGTTGAAGCAGGGTATGAACAAATCTGATCGCATCGCCACCATTGCCTGGAACAATCATCGCCATATGGAATTATATTACGCAATTCCCGGCATGGGCCTCGTTAGCCACACTCTCAATCCGCGCCTCTTCCCAGAGCAATTGATATACATCATCAATCATGCCGAAGATCGCATTCTGTTTTTCGACCAAACCTTCATTCCACTGGTCGATGCCGTACGGGGAAATCTGAAAACGGTTGAAAAATATGTTCTGATGGAAGCCCGTGACGAAGAAATCGCCAAAGCCAATCCATGGCTCGATTTTTACGAGGAGTTCCTTGAAACCGGCGACAAGGATGCGACCTGGGTCGATGATCTGGACGAGCGCGACGCTTCAAGTCTGTGCTATACTTCCGGCACAACAGGCAACCCGAAGGGTGCCCTTTATTCTCATCGCTCGACCCTGATCCACGCCATCGTCAGCGCCACGCCTGATGTGATGAACATTTCGGCACGCGACAGCATTTTGCCAGTAGTGCCGATGTTCCACGTCAACGCTTGGGGCATTGCTTATGCGGCACCTCTGGTTGGCGCAAAGCTGGTATTGCCCGGCCCCGGCCTCGACGGCAAAAGTCTGGTAACTTTGTTGAACGAAGAGCGTGTCACGTTCAGTGCTGGCGTACCGACTATCTGGTCCGGCCTGATACAGGAATTAAGAGATAGCAATACCAAATTGCCCCACATGGAGCGCACAGTCATCGGTGGTTCGGCCTGCCCGCCATCAATGATCGATACTTTCCGTGATGATTTCGATGTGGAAGTCATCCACGCTTGGGGCATGACGGAACTAAGCCCGCTCGGTTCAGTCAACAATTTAAAAAACAAACACCTCACCCTGTCGCAGGACGAACAAAACGCCATGCGGGTAAATCAGGGCCGTCCCCCCTTCGGCATCGAGCTTGGCGTGTTTGACGACCAAGCAAAACAATTGCCCAATGATGGTGTCGCACAAGGCGATCTTTACTGCCGCGGTCCATGGGTAATTTCGGAATATTTCGGCGGCGAAGGCGGTGATCCGCTGGTCGATGGCTGGTTCCCAACCGGCGATGTGGCTACCATCGATGATGATGGCAACATGACAATCCGAGATCGTTCAAAAGATATCATCAAATCAGGTGGCGAGTGGATTTCCTCCGTTGAGCTTGAAGGACTTGCCATGGCTCATCCCAATATTGCAGACGCTGCCGTCATCGCCGCACACCACGCCAAATGGGAGGAACGCCCTTTGCTGATCGTGGTTTTGAAAGAGGGAAAAACCTTCTCCACCGAAGACATGCAAGAATTCTACGATGGCAAAGTCGCCAAATGGTGGATACCCGATGCAGTGCAGCTTACCGATGAAATACCGCGCAACGCCACGGGTAAAATTCTCAAAACCAAATTGCGAGAATCCTTCGGCGACGTATTGTTGTCATAAGAGGCACTTATGTTGACTTAGCTTGGGTGGCGAAGAGCCACCCGGCGCTTGGCTAGCGCCGCCCCAACGGAGGGGCCGAGTATCATGTCAAAGACGATCTAAACCTTTACTCCCCTCGCCCCTTGTATTAAAGCAAGGTCACTCCATCTTACGTAATGGTAAGAGCAAACAAATTATCAGAGGAAACACCCATGACCATTGAAGCAGCAGCAGAATCCATCCGCGCCAAAGTTGGCGATTCCAGCGGCCTTGGCGCAACCGTCAAATTTGATTGTGGCGATGACGGCTCCGTTTTCGTAGATGGCGCATCTACCCCAAACACAGTCACCACCGATGGCGGCGATGCAGATTGCACAGTATCTCTTGATCTTGAAACCATGAACGATCTGATTTCTGGCGATCTCGACCCAACAGCAGCTTTCATGCAGGGCAAAATCAAAGTCGATGGCGACATGAGTGTTGCCATGAAGCTCAGCTCAATTCTCTAAAGCGCTTAATAGCGGTTCCTCACGAATACTTTATTCGTGATCAATTGTTTATAAAATTTGATAAATCCAATCATGCCCGGAGCCACGCTTCGGGCATTTTTATTAGTGATTTCAAATAGATATAGAACATCTCCAAACCAATAACCGACCTCACGAAAGCGTTAATTGATAGTCATTGGCGAGTTTGATCAAACTGGCTCACCGATTTGGGAAATAATTACTTGGAGATTTTATACAATGAAACATACCGGAAAATCAGGCGCCACACTTGCTGCAGCAGCATTTGCATTGGCCATCACAGGTTCAGCAATGACCGTATCCACACCATCCTTCGCAGCTAGCAACATTCAGTGCTTCGGCGTAAATTCTTGCAAAGGCCAGAGCGCTTGCAAAACAGCTAAATCTTCCTGCAAAGGTTTAAACAGCTGCAGCGGTCAGGGTTTCCTTGAAATGACAAAAGCTGATTGCGCTGCAAAAGGCGGCACACTAACTCAGGGCTAATTTCCTTTAGTGTATATTAAAGATGAATTACTACTCGCCCGAGAAACCGGGCGAGTTTTTGCTTTCAACACCATACTGATTTATACGTGCCACCATGTTTAGCAGGAAATTGAACCATGGTTGAAAAGCCCCCCTTCCTCGGATTTGGCCTTGGGCTGAGACCTCAACATTATCCGGAAATCCTCGACACCGACGAAGAATTGCCAATCGATTGGTTCGAGATAATTTCTGAAAACTACATGGTTGAAGGTGCCCGCCCGTTACAAATGCTTGATCGTATCAAGGAACGTTATCCTGTCGTCATGCACGGGGTTTCCATGTCGATTGCATCCACCGCGCCGCTAAACATGGAATATCTCGCAAGATTGAGAAAACTGGCAGACCACGCCAATCCGAAATGGATTTCCGATCATCTATGCTGGACCGGTGTCCACGGCGTAAACCTCCACGATTTACTGCCCATTCCCTATACCGAAGAAGCACTTAACCATGTGGCCGGGCGTATATCCAAGGTTCAGGATTTCCTT
>JAESSK010000184.1 GCA_016764155.1 Rhizobiaceae bacterium | reverse complement strand
AAGCAAAAACAAGCGCTGAAATGGTCACACATCGGTGGGCATGAGCAAAAGTTTTGGTTTCTGACAGGAAAATAAAATGAAAACGGACATTCATCCAGGATATCACATGATCAATATCGTCATGACCGATGGTACAAAGTACCAGACTCGCTCCACATGGGGCGCTGAAGGCGACACAATGAACTTGGATATCGATCCAATGTCTCATCCAGCTTGGACAGGCGGGAACTCAAACCTCGTCGATCGCGCAGGCCGTGTGTCCCGCTTCAACAAAAAATACGAAGGTCTTGGTATCTAAACCAACTTTCCATGGAATTTTTAAGAACCCGGCTTCATCGCCGGGTTTTTTTATGCCGGTTTCTACCCATACCAACCCTGTGGAGAGTTATCGCGCTAGATAGGATCAATCCCTGCTGACCAGCAATTTTATGCCGACAAACGTAAAAAACGCACCGAGGCTTGCCTGAATGTACCGCCGCGCCTTCGAATAAATGCGAACCATTGCCGATGTGGAAAACGCCACCGCATAAAGCACATGCACAATAATTGACATAATAAATGTGCCCAAAACAATCACTATGCCAACCCACATAGGCGCATCGTGTTGCAGACCAAGCGATATGATTGCAATCCATGCCAAGGCTGCTTTGGGATTTGTCATCTGAATGATGAAGCCTCTTTTGGCATAACCAAACAAACTCCGCCTCCCCCCGCTAAGTTCCACCCCTTCAATGTCATGCTTTAATGCCGCAGATTTGAACGATTTATATCCGAGCCAAAGAAGATATAAACCGCCAAAAATCTTGATAGCGTAAAGCGCAAAGGCGTAGGTAGACAACAGCGCTGACAGCCCGATAACCGTTAACATCGCCCATAGAAATGAACCTGTTGCAACACCAAGGGCCAATGCGACACCGGAGCTGCGCCCAACCCCCATTGATGTACCAATCAGCGCCAATATATTTGGCCCGGGACTGGCAATTGCGAGCAGAAACGCCGAATAGGCAAGAATAATACCCGGTAAATAAATTGATATTTGCTGCATAAATACTCTCCCAAGAATTATTTGTTCCTGTAATGTTCCATAATTTCCTTCGTTTAACAAGAAGTAAAGCGCAACCTTGCCTATTGACCGATCGATCGGTCAGTATCATATAGGCCGCATGAACACTCGTGATACAAAAACCGCCATCCTCGAAGCCACCATCACCCTTTTGGGCCGTGAAGGTGCAGACGGCTTCTCCGCCTCGGCACTGGCAAAGGAAGTCGGCGTCTCCAAGGCCACGCTTTTCCACCATTTTCAATCCCTTGATGAGATCCCCATCGCAGCATTGGACCTATTAACCTCGCAGGCAATGGATTTCGACCTGCCGGAAGATGCCGGCCTGCCGGAGCTATTAGCCGCCATGGGTGACATGGCATTCGGGTTTCTGGATGAAAGGCGCGCTTTCCTCAACGCCTTTTACACCTTTGTCAGCAAAGCCATGTTCGACCCGAGATTGAAGGAAAAACTCCAAATCTCGCTAAACGGAGCAAGGGCGCAAGTGCGCCAGATGTTCTCCAACCATATCAAAGACGAAGCCCGCGCCCGCGACCTTTCCAACATGGTGATGGTGCTACTTGATGGCGGCATGATGTATGTCCTCCTGCTCGATAACGAGGCTGAAATCCGCGCCATGTGGGATCGTTTCGCAATCCTCCTGATCAAGGAATTTGAAAATGAAAATAGCAATTAACGGNGCCGGTGTGGCCGGACCGACCCTTGCCTATTGGCTGAAANNTTATGGCCANGAGCCANTCCTGTTCGAAAAAGCCCCNGCCNNACGCACTGGCGGCTATGTCATCGATTTTTGGGGCACTGGCTACGATATCGCCGATAAGATGGGCATCATTCCCAAGATGCTGGAAGACGCCTATATTATGGAGCGCCTCCGCACGGTCACAGCCGGTGGCTACACAACCTCATCCCTCAATGTCNGGCGCTTTATGGAGCTAAACAATGGCCGCTATATGAGCATTGCCCNCAGCGATCTCGCCAAAAGCATCTANAATNCCTGCGATGGAATTGAGACNANATTTGCCACATCGGTNACCGGNTTTGAGGATCAAGACGATAAAATCCAGGTGCAACTTTCCAATGGCAAAACCGAGGATTTCGATCTGCTGATCGGAGCTGACGGATTGCATTCCCATGTGCGCGAATTAGCCTTTGGGCCACAGGANAATTTTGAAAACCATCTCGGGTTTTATGTGGCAGCTTTCACCCTCCNNNATTATCAGCCACGCGACGAACTAACCTATCTCTCCCANACNGTCCCCGGCAAACAGGTTTCACGCATTTCATTGCGCAATAACGAAACGCTTTTCTTATTTATCTTCGCCAAAAACCTGGTGTCAAAACAACCGGCAAACGAAGCTGAGGAAAAGGCAATGCTGCGNGACGTCTATGGCGATATGGGCTGGGAAACAAAAGCAATCCTGTCGCGCATGAGCGAGGTGGAAAATATCTATTTCGACCGTATCAGCCAAATTAAGATGCCGAACTGGACCAAGGGCCGCGTGGCACTGCTGGGCGATGCCGCCGCCTGCGCATCCCTTTTAGCCGGGGAAGGCACAGGCCTTGCAATGACCGAAGCCTACGTTCTGGCGGGCGAATTACACCGTGCCAATGGTGATTACAGACAAGCCTTTCAGGCCTATCAAACCCGGTTACACCCTTTATTGTTGGAAAAACAGAACGCCGCATTAAAGTTCGCAGGCTTCTTTGCACCAAAAAACTGGCTTTCGCTGATCGTAAGGGACACAATGACCAATGTGGCATCCCTGCCGATTTTGGGGCAAATGATGCTCGGTTCCATGTTCAATGACAATTTTGAATTGCCAAATTATGAGGATGAGAAANAATGAACACCTTAGAAAACTTCATCATCACCGCAAAGGCNNCCTGCTATGTGGGAGACGGCGCNCCCTCTCCATCATCCCGCCCAACCTCCCATGATCTGGGTTTTCAGGACGGCGATTGGCGCTATCTCGACAGCTATTTTGGCGGAACAGATTTCATCGGACAAGAAGTCGTTTGGCANAAAGATAANCCNGTTTGGGCNATGAATTATTATGGCTACATCCTGCAAGCAGCAGAAATTNACGCNGAAAAAGCCGGTGAAATCATCAAAACCGCNCTATCTGCCCTATACGCAAAGAACCGTTTTCTTGGCGGNTTCGAATATCTGGTCGGNGATTACACCTATAACGATGGAAATNCCGGCGACGTGACCNGATTCCACGGGATTGAAACAATCAGCCATAACGACATNGAGGTCTATCGCCTCGATTATCACGGCGGAATGATTAAACCCTAAGCCGCCTCTATTTNCGAAGCGGCATCTTGATCGGCCANCCCTTGGGAAAAGACGCAAGCAATTTCACCATGTCTTTTGGCGGGTCGGTTTCAAAGCGGATTTCTTCGCCGGTNACCGGNTGATCAAAACCCAGCATCGCGGCATGAAGCGCTTGGCGTCGCAATTTATTCACCAGAATTTTCTGCGGCTCTGTGAGCTTGTTGATCTTGGTTTGAAAAGCCTGACCATAAACAGGATCACCNACCANCGGATGCCCNATATGAGCCATATGAACNCGNATTTGGTGGGTGCGGCCGGTTTCAAGTCGACATTCTACCAGCGAAACATCCGATTTATGGTTCTCGTCACCGCCCAGTGCCTTNATCAAGGTATAGTGCGTCACCGCATGGCGTGCATCCGGCGCATCTTCACGCACCACCTTNCGCTTGATACGATTGGTGGACGAACGTCCGAGCGGCGCTTCAATAATCCCGATCTTGCGCGGCGTCACACCCCATACCAATGCAAGATAGGTTCGTTGCAACGAGCCAGTCTTGCCATGATCGGCAAATTGCGCGCTCAGGCTAGCATGGGCTATATCGGTTTTAGCAACCACCATCACGCCGGAGGTTTCTTTATCAAGCCTATGCACAATGCCGGGTCGTTTCACCCCGCCAATACCGGCCAGCGATCCCTTACAATGGTGCAACAGGGCATTGACCAGCGTGCCGCTCCAATTGCCAACAGCGGGATGCACAACCATTCCGGCAGGCTTGTTGACGACGATTAAATGTTCGTCCTCATAAAGAACATCGAGCGGAATATCCTCAGCGGTAAGTTCTAACTCTTCAGGCTCGGGCACAACCAGTTCAATGGTTTCGCTCCCCTTCAACCGAAGGCTGGGGTCAGAGCAAACCTCTCCATCAATAGATACATGGCCCTGCTTGATGAGGTTCTTTATCCGTGAACGCGAAACATGGTCCGGCATTTGTGCGGTTAACCACGCGTCAAAGCGTGTGCTCTTTGAATCAGCACTTACAATCAGTGCTTTTCTTTCGCCTGATATTGGATTAACAGTCTGGCTCATATTTCATTTCTCGATC
>JAESSK010000183.1 GCA_016764155.1 Rhizobiaceae bacterium | reverse complement strand
CTGCAGAAAAGTCTAAAAACCAATGATGTCAAAGCGGCGCGCGCGCTAATTGTACAAAGTGTTGAGGGATACCATAAACAGCTGTAACAGTTTGAGACTTAGCTTTGTCGAGAAACACACTTGCAAAAATTTTAAATATGAATGGAATTTGATTAATGGCTGATACATTGGACTATACACCGCCCAGCGTCTGGAAATGGGATCAGGATAGCGGGGGTAAGTTTGCCAATATCAATCGGCCGATTTCTGGCTCCACTCAAGAGAAAGACTTGCCGGTAGGCAAGCATCCTTTGCAGCTTTATTCTCTTGCCACGCCTAACGGGGTAAAAGTTACGATCATGCTTGAAGAGCTTTTGGCGCTTGGGCATGAGGGAGCTGAGTATGATGCATGGCTGATTAAAATTGGTGATGGTGATCAGTTTAGTAGTGGGTTTGTTGGTGCTAACCCGAACTCTAAAATCCCAGCTTTGATGGATCATAGTACCGATAAACCGACGCGCGTTTTTGAATCGGGTGCTATCCTTTTTTATCTGGCTGAGAAGTTTGGTGCGTTTTTGCCTACCGATCCGGCTAAGCGAACCGAATGCCTGAACTGGCTGTTCTGGCAGATGGGCAGTGCACCTTATCTTGGTGGCGGGTTTGGCCACTTTTATGCCTATGCGCCGTTTAAGATGGAATATCCAATCAACCGTTTTGCAATGGAAACGAAGCGTCAGTTGGATGTGCTAGACCAACATTTGGCTGAAAATCAATTTTTTGCGGGTGATGACTATTCCATCGCGGATATGGCNATCTGGCCGTGGTATGGGGCGTTGGTGAAGAACAAGGTNTATGAAGCTGCTGAATTCTTGGAAGCGCACACCTATAAAAATGTTAATCGCTGGACGGAAGAGATTGCCGGGCGCAAGGCCGTTCAACGCGGGCGCATGGTCAACCGCACGGGCGGAGAGCTTTCAGAGCAGCTGCATGAACGCCATGATGCCGGTGATTTCGAGAACCGGACGCAGGATAAGCTTGAAGCCTCTGAGTGAGGTGACAGGCTTTTGTTGTTCTAAGAGATGAACAACAGGGTGGCGGAAATGGTCACAAATGAGGCGACGGTGGTTACCAGCATGATGCTTGCTGATATCTGTCCGTGACCATATTTGGCGCCGATGATCGGGAAAATTGCTAGCATGGGCGAGGTTGCCAACAGGACCGCAGTCATTTGAAGTTGCGGGTCAAAATCTGGCAATAAAAGCACGCATATTGCGACCAGCAGCGGGTGGATAATCAGTTTGCCGATGCTGACGGCGGCAATCGATCTGGTGCTGCCTTTGATGGTAGTGCCGACCAATAATCCGCCGACAAAGAATAAGGAAGTGGCAGCGGAAGCCTGTGCCATCATGGTGACGATCTTGTCTGCAACTTCAGGCAATTCAAAGCCGGTGGTTGAAGCGAGTATACCAGCAATAATGGCGAGAAGAATCGGATTTTTTGCCAATTGGGTGACGACGTTTTTCAGCGCAGCCGCGAAGCCTTTCTCCGAGTCTANGCTTGAACCAATATCCATTATNATAAGGGCGAGGGGGAAAATCAGGATATTTTCCACCAACAGCGCCATNGCAAANGCGCCGATGGGTGGTTGGTCNAGCACTTGTAAAAGCAATGGGTAGCCGATGAAAATGCTGTTGGGCAGCGAAGAGCCAAAGCCTTTGAGGCTNCTTTCGGTCAATGAGTTTTTGAAGACCAATTTGAAAAACAAGAACAGCAATAAATAACAAGCCAGCGATCCAATGCCATAGGCGGCNAAAAAATATGGATCAATGATATCCTGNAAATGNGTTTCTGACAGGGTTTTGAAAATCAGCGACGGGACGGCGAAATAGAGCACGAACCTGCCAATGCCCATCAGCATATCTTTTGACAGCAAGTTGGAGCGAACTGCGCCGTATCCGATGACCATTAAAATGAAAAGCGGCAAGGTAGACGAGAAAATTTGCAGCATTAATGNGNCTCTTTGCAGNCGTGTAAANTGTTANGTGAAATCAANATGCTATGTCCCACTAATTCACATATTAAGCAAGTTCAGTCTTCAAATATTGCCACGGCTCGGGTGAAGCCAGCGGAGGCCTCTTTNATTTTGAATGGGAAGCAGGAAATCTCGAACCCGTTGCCGGGCAGGTCTTCGAGATTGGTCANTTTTTCGATGTGGCAATAGCCGATTTCCATNCCGGCGCGGTGGCCTTGCCNGATGATTTTCGGGTCTTTGGATTTNGCAAATTCCTGNGCNGTGAGCGCAAAGGGNGCGTCCCAGCTCCATGCNTCGGTGCCGGTAACCCTAACGCCGCGNTCGGTCANATAAAGCGTTGCTTCGCGCCCCATGCCGCAACCTTTCAGCAGNTANTCGGTCTGGCCGTAATGGGTNCCTGCCGAGGTGTTCACCACAACGATATCCAATGGCTGCAGATCGTGGTCGATGCGTTTTAATTCGGCTTCCACGTCTTCGGCNCTNACNATATANCCGTCTTTGAAATGGCGGAAATCTAGTTTTACTCCGGGGTTAAAGCACCATTCCAGCGGCACTTCATCGATGGTGATGGCGCGTTCGCCATTGTTCATGGTGGAGTGATAATGATAAGGCGCGTCGAGGTGGGTGCCGTTATGGGTGGCGACGTGCAGCATNTCGATGGCCCAGCCTTCNCCGCCCGGCAATTGGTCTTCGGTCAGGCCGGGGAAAAAGTCGCAAACCTGCGCGGCTGTATCCTTGTGGTTGAGATATTCAATTTTTGGCAGCAAAGGCGGCGGGTCGGAGATGATGCCCATTTCGAGTGGGACGGATAAATCTACAATACGGCGGGCCATGANTGCTTCCTTTGATCAACTGTTCGCCGGCCAATATCGTGCTGGAAATGTGGGAAGTCAATCGGTGGTTTCGTCAAGCGGTTTTAGAGTGNGTGCGTCCGCTTCTGCCGAGATAGGCATCAAAGGAAGCGGCAACGTTGCGGATGATGAAACGGGTGTCTGCATCCACNTGGATTTCGCCATTNTCGATTTTAACAAAGCCGTCCGTTGCAAGCTCGTCCAGCCGNTTATTGTCTTGAAGGAATTCATCAATTGAAATGTTGTTGGCGCTGCAGATCGGTTTTAAATCAATCTGGTATTCGCACATTAGTCGTTCGATGATGTTTGCCCGCATTCGGTCTTCACTGGTTAGTTGATANCCTTTGGCGGTTGCCAGTTTTCCGGCCAGTGCATCTTCTGCATATCGTCCCATGGCGACGTTATTTTGCACATAACCTTGCGGGAATTGACCGATGGACGATGNGCCTAGTCCAATTAACGTCCGGCAGGTGTCGGTTGTATAGCCTTGAAAATTCCGATGAAGTTCTCCTTCATCCAAAGCCGTCACCAATTCATCTCCCGGACAAGCATAATGATCAAGTCCGATGCGGCGATAGCCTTCATTAGTTAGGGTTTCGGCAATTGCCTCTGCCTGTTCAAGGCGACCTTCTCCATCGGCGAGCGTGCTTTCCTCAATCATTTTTTGATGGGTTTTAAAAGATGGAATATGGGCGTAGCCGAAGACTGAAAATCTGTCCGGAGCCAATTCAAGGGCTTTTAGGGTCGTTGAAATACAGGATTCAACCGTTTGGTGAGGCAGGCCGTAAATTAGATCTAAATTGATGCCTTTTACACCGGCATTACGCAACATCGTGGCTGTGTTTTCGGTTTCTTCGAAGGATTGTATTCTGTTGATTGCTTTTTGAACGGTTGGATCGAAGCTCTGCACCCCTAGGCTCGCGCGGGTCACATTTTCCTGTCTGAACACATCGGCAATATCCTGGGTGAAGGTTCTTGGGTCGATTTCCACCGCTATATCGGATTGATCGCTGAATTCAAAATTCCCGCGCAGGGAATGCATGAGTTGGGAAANCCCTTCGGCTCCGATGATTGTNGGGGTGCCGCCACCAAAATGTAGATGGCGCACTTTTGCCTTNTGGNGAATGGCCTTTCNNGTGGTGGCAATTTCTTGCTGCAAGGCTTCCAGATAATCAATGATTGGTTCGTTACGTTTTGAAATTTTNGTNTGACAACCNCAATACCANCACATNGATCGGCAGAACGGGATGTGCACGTATAGCGANACCTCTTCTTCCGGGGCGATTTCTGCCAGCCAGTTGGCATAGGTGTNNGCTCCAATGTCGCCGGTNAAATTNGGTGCGGTTGGATAGCTGGTATAGCGAGGCAGGCGCTCGTCNTAATATTTCTTTAAATTNGTAGCGGGCATTTATCGGTCCGGTTTTGATTGGATAAATTCATCCCGAACAGTGACATTTTCGGCTTTTNCTCGCGATGATCCANATCAATCAAAAGCATTTTGGAAAATGATAGGTTTTGCGNANTACNGNCGAAAAAAGGGGTGGAGTTCTTGGACAAATTGCTTACGGATGATGAACTGATGTTGATCCGCAGAAGGTCNTTCTTCGGAGGGTTGGACAATGAAATGATGTCCTCATTGCTGANAGATGCACACCTTCAACAGACNTATNCNGGTGAATTATTATTCATGCAGGGGGATGAGGCCNCCGAGTGTTATATNGTNGTTGAAGGCTGGGTGAAACTTTACCGTCTAACCATGGACGGCAATGAGGCTGTTGTCTCNGTTTTTGCGCGGGGACAAAGTTTTGCGGAAGCGGCGGTGTTTTCGATGGATTCTTATCCGGTTGCTGCTGAAGCGGTNACCGCGTGCAAATTATTGCGCATTTCGCGNGAGATATTGCATCAAAAAATACGTGAAAACCCGGAATTTGCCCTGTCGATATTATCCTCAACCTCTCTGCATTTGAAACAATTGGTGCAACAGGTCGAACAACTTAAAATGCATACGGGTGCCCAGCGTGTGGCGCGGTTTTTAGCGTCCCTTTGCCCGATGGAATTGGGTGCATGCACCATTGGTCTGCCTTATGACAAAACACTCATTGCTGGCCGTTTGGGAATGAAGCCTGAAAGCCTGTCGCGGGCTTTTGTTAAGCTGCGNAGNCTTGGGGTGCGGGTCGAACGCAATGCGGCTGCGATCAAGGATGTTAAGATATTAAGNGATTATGCAGATGGCGATGATGGTGGCAATCTNCATCATCAAGCAGGCAGTGCTGCCAAACGCTCATCGGCATGAATTAGCTTATCGGGCCAAATAGGCCGTTGCCAATCTCNACAGCAAAGGCCTCATCGACGGAATTATGGATATGCTCACTTCTGATGNTCAATTTGGTGCATTTATCGGTAGATGAATATCTATCGCAACAAGCTGTATACGCCGTTTGAATCAACCGTAAGCGACCCAAAGACTTCGTCTTCGCCGAAATCGCCATTGATTTCATCAGCTTGGGCTTGCAGCGCTGCATCAAGTTCTTCATCGGCTTTTCCGCCGGGTTCAAGCATTGCTTCAACTGCTTTTTCTAAAGAAATGCCGAGCTCATTCAGCCCTAAATCCTTCTCGATTTCGTGAAAGATAATATATGCTTTTGCTGGATCGTTTTCTTTGATCTGGTCCATCGCCGATTGAATGGCTGATGCATATTTGGCCGATGTGTCGTAATTGTCTTTATCAATCCCAAATGCTTCGCCCACCGCCTCAAACAATTTCACCTTCATTTGAGTGGGATTAACGTGATTTATATCCCAATAATCTTTGGTGGCTTCAACTTCATCACTTTTAACGCCATTGGCCGTCGCAACAATTTTGTTGTCGGCAGGCGTGTTTTTTTCAATGTTTTGGGATGTGATTTTGCTTTGCTGCAATATCTGGATCGCAGCCGAATTTACTGGAGGTAGAAAAGTCATGTTCACTCCTGATGACAAATCCGTACTACATTCATGTGTACAGATCGCAGAAACCCGTATCTCGACATCATGTCATGAGAAAGTGACTGCTTGAGAATACCATAGTAACAAATGGTTAACAATAAATTTAATACGCTTTGATGGGGCTGGGTAATATGTAATGGATGGGTAAATCGAAGTGAATGCTTTGGTGTGTCGGTGCAATTTTGTTTTTAAGTCCAAAATCACTGAATCCACTGTTTTTATTGAGATTAATCCCTACATATAAGGGGGATGCTTATTATCTTAATTAAGATTGTGAGGAGCACATGACGAGACAGACCAGAAACACGAAACTCGATGTCGATACGCTTCACGCGACAGAATATCGTGAAGTTCATGAACAGCGCATGGCACTGATTCGCTTCTATAATGTGTGGTTTGCAATTGGGTGCGGTGTTGCATTCAGCTCCTATTGGTTGATCTTGAATTTAAGCCTGACCATGGCAAGCCGCCCGACATTGATTGCTGGTGCACTGGTCGCTTCGGCTATTATGGGTTTTTCCTACCGTGCCGTCTTAAGCATTGACCGGGAAGTTGTGGGGCTTTATCCGCGCATCATTTTTCTGGAATTATTGCTTGGTTATGATTTTTACCGGGATTATCTGCGTCGCAGGCCTCGCGGCAATAGTGAACGCTCTTATGTAGAGCGGTGTGAGCAGATTGAGGCTGAAAATCCGGATCATTTATGGGACAATGTTTACAGCCTGTTTAATCAAAAAGATTTTCCTTCGGGACGACGGTTATCGGTTCATTTCAGGGCGGCGACTTATTTGTCGATCATATTGTTTTGGATCATTGTCGCGCTCATCCTCGTGCCGCAGTATTTTCCCATGGCCAGATAGGTCGCTTTTAACGGGTGATATCAATGGTTAGACGTATTTGGAATGTGTTTGCTGTTTTATCAATTCTTGGGTGCCTGAGTGGTGCTGTGCTTGCACAAGATATGGTGCCGCAATCGCGCCAGCAGGTTACCTATTCCTTTGCCCCGATTGTTGAAAAGACGTTGCCCGCGGTGGTCAATATCCATGCGCGCAAAGTTATCCGTTCGAAATCNCCAACCGCTGCGCTGGATGGTTCTGCGTTTTGGCGCNTGTTCAGAGATACGTNGTTATTTGGCTATGGCCGTGAGCGGTTTGAAAATTCACTTGGNTCCGGNGTGATTGTTTCGCCGGGGGGGCTTATTGTGACAAACCACNATGTGATCCAGTCGGCGTTGGGGATATTGGTGTCTTTGAACGACGGACGGGTGTTTCCAGGGCAGGTGATTTTATCTGACAAGAGATCAGACATCGCGATTTTACGGATACCCATCGGCATGATGCCGCTACCTTATATTGAATTTGGAGATTCTGATAAACTCAAAATTGGCGATATGGTAGTGGCANTCGGCAATCCCTTCGGTATCGGGCAAACGGTAACCAGCGGCATTGTTTCCGCCCGCTCCAGAGCCACAGTGGGCGTGTCCGATTTTCGGTTTTTTATTCAGACCGATGCGGCGATTAATCCGGGGAATTCCGGTGGGCCGCTGATATCGAGCGAAGGGAAACTGGTGGGGATTAATACGGCTATCTATTCCAGCAGTGGCGGTTCACAAGGCCTGGGATTTGCGGTGCCGATTAATATGGTGCGACCAATCTTGGAAAGCGCGCAGAAAGGCCGTCCCTATTTNCGGCCATGGATGGGGCTTTCTGGGCAAAAACTTCCGCCAGCACTGGCGGTGATGCTTAATTTTGAACATAAGAACGCATTGGTTGTTACCGGCGTTTTTCCTGATGGACCGGCAGCGAAAGCTGGCCTGCAAACGAGCGATATCATTCTCTCCCTTGCCGGAAAATCAGTTGTTGATTCCATCTCATTGAACCACCGTATTGCCTCACATCTTGTTGGCGATGAAGTGGATATTGCCATCATGCGCAAGGGTNAATTGATGACNATCAAGGTCACCTTGATTGCGCCGCCNGATATTCCNGCAAGAAATGACACCTGGCTTCCCAATCTTAGTCCCTTCGCTGGAGCGAAAGTTGCCAGCCTGTCGCCTGCCTTTGCGCAGGATTATGGTCTTGAAAGTATTCGTGGCGGGGTGGTTGTATTGGAAATCCGGCTTGGTTCGGCTGCTGCAAAATTTGGGTTGAAGCGGGGCGATATTGTTCGTGAATTTAANGGCAAGAAGATCAGCNTAGTNACGGANATGGTNGATTTGATACTGCCCCGGTATGATCCGTGGATTTTGAAGCTAACGCGGTCCGGTAAGGAAATTGCCGTTAAACGCATAAGGAAGAAATTTTAACCGACCCATTGTTTGACGTAATGNCCGATGGCATAGGCCATTGCTGAGGCNGCTATTCCTATGAACAGGGTTTCCAGTCCTGATTTCCACCAAGCGGCCAGTGACCATTTGCTTTTGATGGCGCCAATGGCAAAGAAAGCTATGCCCGTNGTGAAGAGCGCAATTTCCAANGCNTGATCCGAGTTCATCAAAAAGGGCAAAAGTGGAATTGCACCGCAGATAAAGAATGCGGCGAATGTGCTTAATCCCGATTTCACAGGGGAGCGCAGACTGATTGAGAGGTTGTATTCTTCGACCAGCATGGTGTTGATCCATGTTTCTTCATTGGAAGTGATTGCCGCTACTGCATCATCCAGTGCTGTGCCGCTCAGGCCTTTAGCCATTAATATCTGGCGCACTTCTTCACGCTCGCCATCAGGCACTAGTGCGATGTGTTCTTTTTCGATTTGTCGGAACCGTTCCAGTTCATCGGCCTCGGTTTTGGTGCTGCTATAGGCGCTGGCTGCCATGGAAAAGCCATCGGCGATGAGGTTTGCCAATCCTAAAATGATGATGATGTTTGACGATAGTCCGGCCCCGACCACACCGGCGACAATCGCAAAGGTGGTGATTGCACCATCAATGCCGCCATAGACCCAGTCGCGTAGATAGTTTGGTCGATGATCGGCGGCCAATCGTTCTTTAATGGCCTGCGCTGTGTGGTCATGTTCTAATTTTATCATGGATTATTGGGCCGTTTTGAAGCGTGTGTTTTGGACGATAATGACCGCCGCGAGGGGCAAAATTACAATGATGATGGTTGCGGTGATCAGTAGCATGCCGAGCTCGCTATAATCGGCTTCTATTGCGACCTCGCCAGTAGTGCGATCTTTTACTTCTCGGGTGACCGTAAAAATCTTGTTGAGATATTTGGTTGCTAAGGCGCTGGCGGAAAGCGCCAGATTTGTGAACGAAGCCATCACTGCAAAGAAAGTTGCCTTGAGGTTGGCGGGGGCGTTTTTGGCAATCCATGCCAGCATAGGGATCATGGCAATCTGGCCGAGCGGAGATTCAATTGCTGTATCGAGGATGGCGATAAAACGGGCGTCAACAATGCCGCCGCTCCAAACAGAGGTCCAATGGTGCAAGCCGTAGAACAGACCGATATTGGGCAGAGATAAAACCCCTGCTGCGATGGTCAAAAAGACCACGATGAAGGCAATGGATTTTGTTGCCATGAGCGGGCGCAACATGACCATGCCCAGCAAGGTCAGGCCGGAGGTGAACAGGCTTAGCACGGACAAGAATTGCTGATCGAAGCCCAGAATATCAATCTCGAACCACAAAGCACCGGCACCGGGCGACGGGGTGGCTCTGAACATGAAGATGATGATTGCGGTTCCCACCAGTGCACGGGCGACGTTTTGGTCTAATTCACGGATCAGGCGTGACATCAAAAAGAGCACAATCATCATGGAGCCTATGAAGATGATCTCTTGCCCATAGGTGAAATTGCCCAATCCCATGAATAGGGTGAAAGCGATAAAGACCGCGCTGCCGCCAAAAATCCACCAATTGGGTTCGGTATCTGCCGATGATTTGAATAGCAATTTATCGATTTGTGCTTCATCGACTTTTTGCGCGCGCATGGCTTTGGCGCGATTGTTCAACATCATTTGACCTAATATAACGCCCGCGACCGAGACCATCGGTACGACCAGTGCGGCCAGATAGATTTTGGAATAAATTTCGATCTTATCGGCTTGGGTCATGTTTTCGACGCCGGAGAACATAAAAATGTTCAGCGCGGCGACGAAAACAAAACCACTGATGATGGCAAACCGGCCAAGGGTCTGCATGGTCGTGTGCATGGTTTTTAATTGTTGTTCGGTAAATTCGACGCCGCTATCGTCGCGGGCGGGAACTGCTTCCACCGTCATCGCATCGGCCACCAC
>JAESSK010000182.1 GCA_016764155.1 Rhizobiaceae bacterium | reverse complement strand
ACCGCCAGAGATATGGGAACTTCCATATTGAGCCTACCAGCTTTTAGCGAGGCTATTGCTGATCGGAAGAATGGCTGTCCGGCAAAAGCTACGGCTGGCACGGCAATGAGGCCAGATATCAAATGGAATAGCCGTGCGGTCTCCGGTTCTGCACCCGACCATACGGATACTGATAAAAGCATGATGTTGGCGGCGGCAAACCCTGCAACGCCGGTGGCAAATAACAGGTTNCGGCCGGTATTCGTGCTCTCTTGGACCTGCAATTCCAGATCGAAGGGGGCTGGAGCAAAGCCCAGTCCTTCTAGCATATCAACGAGGCTTTCTGCCTTGCCCTCATTCTCGTCCCAATGAACGGAGACCCGTTTGGTGGAAAGATTTGCGCGGGCAGATTTTACAAACGGCAGCGATTTTAAACCGGTTTCGATTTTGCTCATACAACCAGCGCAATGCATGGATGATACCAAAAAATCGGACTGAAGCGTATCTTCGCCTGTTGATCGAGCGTGCAGACGCAGCTTTNCTTCCTGTTCGGAGAATATGCCGGTGCGCTCCGTTAAAGGCGATATTACCACTTCATCGGGGGCACCACAGCAGCTCATATTATTTCGCGGCCTCCATCCCATCGGCCTTTGAAACGTCCAGTCTGACGTCCAAACGATAAGGATTGTCACCTTTTTGACCACGCACGGAAAACGCCCACGGGCCGGTCCCTAAAGCGACTTTGGCGCTATATTTTCCAGCTGAAAGGCTGGTAAGTTCAATCTTTTGATCCTGCTGTTCGAATGCCGGACGGCCGATTTTCACGAATATTGTATCCAGCGTGATCGGCACGGCATTTTTATCGGCGAGAGAAAATTCGATTGCGCCTTGTTTATAGGTCAAGCCACCCTGCCAGCCCAATTTTTTCTGCTTGGCTGCTTCTGCCAGATGGGCGTTAAAATCCTGACTGGCGACGTAGCTGTTTTTCACCACAAGTCCGGTCCAGGTTTTGCTGGCAATGGTTGCCATGCCGAGATTAACGGCGATGATGACACCGAAGAATGCGACCATGATCGCCAGCATATGTTTGCCGGTGAATTCGCGCGGTTTTTCATCCTGTGTTTGATTAAGCTCGTTCATCGTTTTGCTCCTTTGGGTGCAACGAAGTTTGCGTCATAAGTCGCTTCTTCCGTTTCGCCTTGCCTGTTTACCACCAAGCGGAATTTCATATTAGTGTCTGTGATATCGGCTTTTGGTACTGTGATATATATTCTGGTTGCGCGCAATTTATCTGGATCCACGTCGATTGTGAAATTTAGNCCGAGATTTTTATCATCTCCGGCAATTTTAACAAAAGCGCTCGGAATGCCTTCCAAACGCACGTTGAACCGGCTTGGNTTTGCGACCATGTTGAGAATTTTGATCTCATAGCCATTACGGATCGAACCATCGCTGAGCGTTACAAANACNGGGTTTCTATCGTGCANCACATTNACATCAAGATTGCTGCGGGTNAGCAGCGATACAATCAGCGCCAAACCGATAAAACAGTAGATAGACGTATATATGACGGTTCTGAGGCGAACCACCGTGCGCCAACCCGCGTGAATGAAATGACTAAACAGTTTTCCAGAATCATCGCGTACTTTTTTCGGATCGATTGAGGCCAACTGGGCGATTGAAAAATNATCCGCATTATTGGCAGCCATGGTTNTTGGCGTGGTTGATGCGAGCGCCATATTGGCATCGTAAATGCCCAATGTGGAATAGGATATCAGCCCTCGATCCAGACCGATCTTGCTCATCACCCCGTCGCANGCNTCGATGCACAAAGCGCAGGTGATGCACTCCAATTGCTGGCCGTCACGAATATCNATGCCCATAGGACAAACCGCAACACAGGCATTGCAATCGACACAGTCTCCAGCGGGNACTCCTTCNCGCTTNGCCTTTTTTTGGTGTTTNGTACGAGGTTCACCGCGCCANTCATTATAGGTCACNGTGAGTGAATTCTCATCCAGCATGGCTGCCTGAATACGCGGCCATGGACACATATAGGTGCAGACCTGCTCGCGCATAAAACCGCCGAAAACATAGGTCGTNGCGGTGAGCACNGCGACNGTGGCATAAGCCACGAAAGCTGCCTGGCCGTTAAACAATTGAACGAACAAGGTGGGCGCATCTGCAAAATAGAAAATCCACGCGCCACCGGTAGCAATCGAAATCATGATCCAGACGACGTGTTTGGAAGCACGTTTTCTGAACTTGCTTANGCTCAATGGAGCGGCATCAAGCTTGATGCGCTGATTTCGGTCGCCCTCAAAGAAGCGTTCAATGACCAAAAACAAATCAACCCACACAGTTTGCGGGCAGGAATAACCGCACCATGCNCGNCCGACTGTCGAGGTAACAAGGAACAAGCCAATGCCGGCCATGACCAGTAATCCGGCCACATAGAAAAACTCATGGGGCCAGATTTCAATGAAGAACATGTAAAATCGCCGATTGGCCACATCCAGCAANACGGCTTGATTGGGGGCAAATTCACCCCGGTCCCAGCGCANCCANGGAGTGATATAATATATCCCNAGNGTGACGGCCATAATCCACCACTTGAACTGACGATACCAACCATCAGCTCGTTTGGGATGAATTTTTTTGCGCGCCTCGTAGAGGTCACGGTTTTCTTTTTTATTTACCGCNTGAGCGTCAAAAGTCTCAACGCTGGTTTGCGTTTCTGTATTCATGATATTTCAAATCCGGTTATGAGGGCCCGGCTTNGCGACAGGATTACTCCCCACCGCCAAGGCTGTGAATATAGACAGCAAGCTGTCTTACAGATGCTTCGCCCAAGCGCGCACCCCATGCAGGCATAACGCCGTGCTTGGGTGCATTGACTTGTGCAAGAAGCTTACTGCGATCTCCCCCATATAGCGAAAGGGCATCCGCCAGATTTGGCGCACCAAATTCGCGGCCTCCCTTGCCGTTTTCGCCGTGGCAGGCAGCACAATTATCNGCAAATATTTCTTTGCCTAGTACCGCCTTATCTGCATCATGCTCCGTATCGGAGATTTGCAGGACATATTCAACTACGTTCTTAATCTCATCNGGNTCCAGCAATTCATCCCTGCCAAATCCCGGCATTTCNGAAATACGGGCNTCATCGTCTTCNTCGTTGCGAACGCCGTGTTTGATTGTGATGTAGATNGCTTCCACATCGCCNCCCCAAAGCCAATCATCATCGTTCAGATTTGGATANCCCGGCGCACCNTGCGCTCCAGAACCGTGGCACTGAGTGCAATATACCTTGTAGAGTGATCGACCACCAGCCACGGAAAAGCGCAACAAATCATCATCATTTCGAATTTCAGTCACAGGGGTGGCTTCAATTTTTGCGACAAGGCCTGCCTTGGACGCTGTTGCAGCCTCCAACTCGTCGGCCAGAAGCGATCTGGTTGTCTCACCCGAAATCCCGGTTGTATAGCTGCTGATCAACGGAATTGCCGGATAGTAAATCACATAACCGATGGCAAAAACGATTGAGGCATAGAAAGTCCACAGCCACCATCGCGGCATCGGATTATCAAGTTCCTTAATGCCATCCCATTCATGTCCGGTGGTCTCGACGCCACTGATTTCGTCTACTTCTCTATTGGTCATCTGGCTCATCCTCTCTCAGAGGGATTTTGGCAATTTCGTCTGCGATTTTTTTTGAACCCGGGCGAAAAGTGTAGGCAATTACGCCGATGAAAATTACGAACATATAGAGCAGGCCCCAGCTATCCGCGAAGTGTCGTAGGGTTTCATGATCCATTGTATTGT
>JAESSK010000181.1 GCA_016764155.1 Rhizobiaceae bacterium | reverse complement strand
CTCAAACCAGATTTGTTTTGGAAAAACCCTTTACTCGGAGGCCCACGTTCAAGACCGCGAAGAGCGGTCCGGCGCTAGCTGCGCCGCGCATGCGCAGGCCCGAGTGAAACGAGGATACGCCGTGAGCCAAACTAACTCTCCAGCAAAGCATCCCGGCTCATGGTGAAATCATTATCCACCCAAAGCTGCTCAAGCTCGGCCAATNTTTTACCGAGCACAGCGCCTTCTTCATANCCCNNAGCCAACAGGTCTTTTCCCTGCACAGGGAATTGCGGNCGTTGCCATTTTTGCGCCTGGGCAAATAGAGATTTTATTTCTGCCATCGGCCCGCTTTGATCATAGGTGGCAATCCTTGCCANCTCCAATTTCAACGTGTCTTTCATCGCNCGCGGTGAACTGCGATAGAGCAGNTTGTGNAATTCCTTCTCGGAAACATTCGCTTTCGGCAAAGGACATTGCGACCANTCCAGCAAACGTTTGGCTTCTTTGGAAGAGAATTTCAAACGCTTCGACAAACCTGTGGCCACNTCCGCAGAGACCGGCAANATAGCCATCATCCGCAACATGGGATCNAAATCCCATTTNAGNTCTTTTTCCATCCGCATCAGNCCATGAATGCGGTCAATGCCCCATTTTCCGGTTTCCGGCAATACGGTGGTTAAAACCCCGGCAGTCCGCATCCATAATAGCGCCCGTGAAGGGTCGGGNGCNGCCAGAAGTTTNTTCACTTCGGCCCAAACCCGCTCAACCGATAAATTCTTGATNTCGCCTTTTANNCGCGCNCAGGCCTTAAGCCCTTCAGCGTCNGGCCGCATGGTTCCATACCACGCAAAAAATCTNAAAAACCGCAATATCCGCAGATANTCTTCGCGAATACGGTCGTCCGCATCCCCGATAAACACAATTCGCCGGGCCATTAAATCTTCATAGCCACCAAGCGGGTCATAAACCTTGCCATTCAAATCGCAATAAAGCGCGTTCATNGTCATGTCGCGCCGCATGGCATCAAGCTTCCAATCGCGACCAAATTCCACCACTGCGTGACGGCCATTGGTTTCAATATCTTCACGCAATGTGGTGACTTCGAAATGATGGCCTTCAACCATCACCGTNACNGTGCCGTGATCAATGCCGGTTGGGATTACTTTTATGCCCCTGTCTTCCATCCGCTCAATCACGTCTTTTGGTACGAGCGTTGTTGAAATATCAACATCCGAAATCGGCTCACCCAAAATAGCATTGCGAACAGCGCCGCCATTCACCCGCGCTTCTTCGCCGTCCATCGATAAAATGAGCAATACAAGCTGCAACTGNTCATTATCCAGCCAGCCTTTATATTTTAACTCAATAGCCCTGCCCGTCATTTATATAACCTGTCGTAAAGGACCCGGATCATACCAGCCGTAATCCCCCAAATATAATGTTCCCCAAACGGCATCTCAAAGAAATGACGTTCCTTGCCTTCAAAAATCCTGCTGCCACGAACGTGATTATCCGGATTCATCAAAAATGANAGTGGCACTTCAAAAATATAATCCACTTCATCTGGATTAGCTTCGACCACTGCATTTGNATTCATTATGCCAATAATNGGTGCAATTTTATAGCCCGAACCGGTGTAATAATCGGGTAAACGCCCAAGTATTTCCACCTGATCNGTGGCAAGCCCCACNTCNTCATGCGCTTCACGCAAGGCAGCAGCCTCTGGCCCGTCATCTTCTGCATCAATNTTGCCACCGGGAAAAGCCACCTGCCCCGANTGGGAATTCAATTTATCNGCCCGCTTGGTGAGCAATAGCGACATTTCTCCTTGCCGCTCAACCAGCGGCATTAGAATGGCTGCTTCTTTCACAGCCTTCGACATCACCCATTTCCGCAAATCGGGGTTTTGAGTAAAATCGCCAATTTGTTCATCATGCGAGTAATTAAGCCGCTGTGAGGTACGTATTCGCAATTCCTGTAGCGTAAATTCCGTTATCATCGACTTACTCACTGGCTAAGCTCTGCCAGAGTTTCTGCTGCCATTATCGGATAAATCTCCCCCTTGCTTTGCACTGCAAACATCACCTGCCCATTTACCTCAATTTCCTGCCCCAGAGCAATCAATTCATACATTACCGAACGAGCCAATACGGCATCAAGGCGTCCACGCACACGGATATAGGGTTTCACCCCGTCATTTTCCTCGACAATAACAAACCGCATCGGATTTTCCGGTCCGGCAGTGACGATATCCCCAACACTAGTGCGGAATGTCAGAACTGATTCGCCGTTTTCCTCGTGCACATTCATCTCGACCGCCACAAAATGGGCGTCTTCTACGGTAATTCCGATTTTTTCCACCGGCGTAACCAGATAGGTTTTCCCGTTTTCATCCTTGCGCAACACTGATGAAAACAGCTTCACCAGAGCTTGCCTGCCAATGGGAGTACCCATGTAAAACCAAGTGCCGTCTGATTTGATGACCATATCCAGATCACCGCAAAAATCAGGCTCCCAGCGCTCAACCGGTGGCAATCCCTTTTTAGAACCATCACCACGCTCAACCAACGACTGCAATCCTGCAAGGCCGTTTTCGCCGCTATATTGTTTTTCTTCGCTCATATCACTTCAATTTTACAGGCCACACTATCGTCTTACACAAATGTAACTTGTATTGATAATTTAGACCATTACCATGTTAAAATCTATTTACCCTGCCAACGAGGCCAATGAGGATTTGTCGGGGTTCGGTTCGGACCCACATCCGCCTATTTCAAAACGACCCATTCTAATTCGGAGAGTCCTTTATGAACGCCATAGACCCAAAACTCAGCAAGACCGAAGAAAAGGCCATTATCAAACAGGCTGAAAAAGCGGTTGCCAGCGTCACCTCCGTCAAAGCCGAAATCGGCAAGGTCATTTTCGGTCAGGAAGAAGTGGTGGAGCAAACCTTAATTACCATCCTTTCTGGTGGCCACGGTCTGCTAGTCGGGCTTCCGGGCCTTGCCAAAACCAAGCTGGTTGAAACCCTCGGCACGGTTTTGGGCATGCAGGAACAGCGCATTCAGTTCACGCCCGATTTAATGCCGTCCGATATTCTGGGTTCAGAAATTCTGCATCAGGATGATGACGGCAAACGTTCTTTCCAATTCATCAAGGGGCCGGTATTCGCCCAATTGCTGATGGCCGATGAAATCAACCGCGCCAGCCCACGCACGCAAGCAGCTTTGCTGCAAGCAATGCAGGAGCATCACGTGACCATCGCNGGCAAGCGNTACGATNTGCCCGAGCCNTTCCATGTGCTGGCCACCCAAAACCCNCTGGAACANGAAGGCACNTATCCCCTTCCAGAGGCCCAGCTTGATCGCTTCTTAATGCAGATCGACGTGCCTTATCCGGATATCGACGCCGAACGTGCCATCCTGTTTGATACAACCGGAACATCCTCAAACACCGCCAAGAANATCATCTCATCCAATGAATTGAAAAAACTGCAATTGCTGGTGCGCAGGCTTCCGGTAGGCGAAAGCGTAATTTCTGCAATTCTGGAATTGGTCCGCTCCGCCCGTCCTGGTACCGCATCAAAAGAACTCGAAGAATTCATCTCATGGGGACCAGGGCCCCGTGCCAGTCAAGCACTGATGTTGACNGCACGCGCCCGCGCNCTCCTTCANGGGCGCCTTGCNCCATCGGTNGATGATGTCTTGGCNNTNTCAGANAGNGTNTTGCAACANCGTATGCAGCTAACCTTTGCAGCGCGCGCCGAGCGCATCACCATTCGCGAAATCATTTCCAAACTAAAGGCAAAAATCGGCTGATGGACGTNTCCTCCTCCATTAAAGAANTGGGCAAAAGATGAGCCCGGCAATTGGCGCCTTTGCTCCGCGTGAAACGGGCAAAGACACCATTTTGCGCGCCCGTGCGCGNGCCGCCCTCATTCCCGATTTGCTGGTAGAAGCCCAACNCATATCCAACAATGTTTTTGCNGGTTGGCACGGTCGCAAAAAGCGCGGTATCGGCGAGAATTTCTGGCAGTTCCGCCTCTATACGGTGGGCGAAAACATGANCGCCATCGATTGGCGAAAATCTGCCCGCGACGATCATATCTACGTCAAAGACCGNGAATGGCANGCAGCCCACACNGTTTGGCTTTGGGTCGATGAAAGCCCGTCCATGCTGTTTAAATCCGACTTGGGAACTGTCTCNAAACAATCACGCGCNCTNGTGCTGGCNTTNGCCATGGCCGAACTCTTGGCCAGATCNGGCGAGCGCGTCGGCTGGTTGGGTGTAACACCGCCNATTGCCAGCAGNACCGCATCTGAAAAACTGGCCGANGCGCTGATATTATCCGAGCCGCAGGATCGNTTCCCGATTGCCGACGCCATCAAAGACAATTCAGACATNATCATTTNNAGCGATTTTCTCGANGATATGGACAACACCGAAGNNCGCCTGCGCTCTTTTGCNCGGCGCGGCGCAAATTGCCATTTGGTCCACATCATTGANCCNGTNGAAGAAACCTTCCCNTATGCCGGACGGGTGGAATTCATCGANCCCGAAACCAACGANCGCTTCACCGCNGGTAANGCAAGCGGNCTGGCAGAAAANTACACAAATCTGTTTGCNGCCAGAAACANNTCNCTGCGTGATCTCGCCACCAAATTAGGCTGGAGNTACGTCGCCCATCACACCGANCGGCTGGCATCNGAAGCNNTNGTNACCNTGCATGAATATCTNGGNGCCAATCGCCAATCCNCNCANCAAGGGAGGCATTAGANATGTTNGGCCTTCCCNTNGCTTTCGGNGCNCCTCTGGTGCTTTTCGCNCTGCTTGCTTTGCCAATCATCTGGTATNTGTTNCGNCTGACACCNCCAAAACCTCAGCAGGAAATNTTCCCGCCAACGCGCATTCTNGCAACCTTNTTAAAGCGNGAAGAAACCCCGGCNCAAAGCCCGTGGTGGCTNACCCTGCTTCGNCTCACTCTTGCAGCATTAGTCATATTGGCCATGTCGCTCCCTTTGTGGAACCCGGAAGAAGCAACCCTCAGNGGCGACGGCCCNATNACCTTNATCATTGATGACGGTTGGGCNTCNGGCCAGAACTGGGACGAGCGAAAACAATCTGCCNCCAANTTGATNAATGAAGCACGCGATGCCAACCGCCTNGTATCGATCATCCGCACNACGGCNGCAGACNANNCNNCNNGCGGNCCNGCNAACGCNGAAGAAGCNCTNAANNTCATCGACGCCTTNGTCAACCGCGCCATTNNACCGGACCANGCNGCNACAGCAANNGCTCTTTCGNATATGAGCAATCNGGGCACAATCATATTCTTCTCCGATGGNCTTGCTCACGAAAACACCGACGAACTGGCAACAGCCATTGGCCGCTTCGAAGGCCAGAAATTCATCTATCAGCCGGAAACCAGAAATCTGGTTGCCATGACAAAAATTTCCAACGATCCAGATGCCCTGCGCGGACAGCTCAACCGGGTCAACGCTGACGACGAACTCGTGCTTGATCTAACAGCCTACGATATCAAGGGCATTCCGATTGCCCGCCAAACAATTCAATTTGCCAGCGGCGAAATTCAAACCCAATTCCAGCTTGAAGAGCCTGTGGAATTACGCAACGAAATCATCCGTATTTCGGTTGCCCAGGCAAGCAATCCCGGCGCTGTGCAATTGCTGGATGAAAGCAACCGACGCAGGCTGGTCGGCATCATCTCCGGCGAAAAGCGTGATCTTTCCCAGCCATTATTGTCACCGCTCTATTATATCTCCCGCGCCTTAGAGCCATTCAGCGACATTCGCGAGGCTGACAGTGCCAATGTGACGCTGGCCGTTCCCGACCTGATCAATCAGGGTGTTTCAGCCATTGTTCTGGCCGATGTGGGCCTGATCCCAGAAGAAACCATCGATACGTTCCAGGAGTGGATTGAAAAAGGCGGCATGTTGGTGCGCTTTGCCGGACCAAGAATGGCGGCCAGCCACGAACAAACCCTGCTGCCAGTACGCATCCGCCAAGGCGATAGAAATCTCGGCAGCGCCCTTTCGTGGGAAGCGCCAAAACCAGTGGCTGATTTCGAAACCACCAGCCCTTTTTACGGTTTACAACCGCCAAAGGATGTACTGGTAACCCGGCAGATTTTGGCGCTGCAAGAACTGAGCCTCGAAGGAAAAACATGGGCCAGCCTTGAAGATGGAACACCACTCGTTACCGCCGAACAACGCGGCAATGGCTGGATCGTTCTCTCCCATGTTAGTTCCGACGCCACTTGGTCAAATTTACCGATTTCAGGAACCTTCGTCGAAATGTTACGCCGGGTGGTAAACCAATCGAAATCAAACAGCTCTGGCGCTCTTAACCCGGAACAAGATATTCGCCTGCCAGCCATGAATATTCTCGACGGACAAGGAAGCCTGAGCGCACCCTCGCCAAACGTAAAACCCTTGGTATTATCCAAAGGCGTGGAACCAACAGCCACTGCAGAAAACCCACCGGGATTCTACGGAACCGAAGATGGCTTCACCGCATTAAACCTCTTCTCCAAAGGCGAACCGCTAACGGCTCTGGACATAAATTCATTCTCTTCCGACATGATTCAATCTAGCTACCAAAGCCAGCAGGCCATTGAATTAAAACCATGGTTACTGCTCAACGCCGCTTTGTTATTATTCCTTGATTGTCTCGCAGTCCTATGGATATCCGGCGCATTAAGAATGCGACCAAGCCCACAACTGGCCCGCTCCCTGATCCTACCACTGGCAATTGCAGCTTCATTATTGTCCAACCCGACGGATACCTTCGCCCAAGATTCCGACTTCGATTTCTCCGCCGCATTAAGAACCCGCCTTGCTTATGTGATCACCGGCGATAGCGAAGTCGACCGCAAAAGTGCTGCAGGATTATTGGGGCTAACACGCTTTCTCACCACCCGCACAGCACTTGAACCAGGTCCACCCATCGGACTTGATATCGCCACAGACGAGCTGGCATTTTATTCGCTGATATATTGGCCCGTTCACTCGCGAAACGCGCTCCCCACAGCCAAAACCATGGCGCGCATTGATACCTATATGAAACAGGGTGGCAGCATATTATTCGATACGCAAGACCAATTGTCCGGCAGCTTTGGCGGCAC